>DATFMK010000430.1:0-8732 GCA_035267005.1 Balneolales bacterium | reverse complement strand
AAAAGAATAAAATGAAAAATAAACTCTTATCTATTCAAAAAAGAAGGTTTGCCTATTCCATGAGCCGATGGGCATTTTTTGTATTACTTTTATTCGTGAGTTATTCCTGTCAAAAGAAACAACAGTTGTCAGCTTCTCAATCCGGAATATCAATTTCTGTCAATCATAAGACAGGAGAATATTCGATTCAATCAGGTTCTCAGAAATGGCATTTTCAAGGGAGCGTAGGACACCAATTATCGAATGTAAAAACATCAAGCGGAAATGACGCTATAGGATCATATAAGGAAATTAGCTTTAATTGGAAAGCTGATAATAATTACAACGGTTCTATTCGACAGTATAATGATAAGCCTATTGTAGTATTTGCTTTAAAGACACCCCAAAAAGCAAATAAGATAAAAGCGGTATTTCCGTCATTTAAGACTTTTCCAAAGTCAATGTATCATTATAGCTTTGGAGATCAGGCTTTTGCTCCGCCAAAATTTAAGCTAACGCAAACTTCTACTCCATGGTTATTTTTTAATAAGAATGATAACGCGTTTGTTATTTCCCCAGCTTCTGATTTTATGGTTTCTAAAATGACGGGTGACGGAGAATCGGTTATCAACAGTGGGTTAAATCCTCAATTAAAAAATCTGCCGGCTAATTTTACCCATAAAACAATCATGGTCTTTGGCAATAGCATTCATAAAACCTGGAAAACCTGGGGAAATGCATTAATGAAAATGTATGGAAAAAAACGTCCGGGTAATGAGTCTGATCCAATTTTGAAATATTATGGATATTGGACTGATAACGGGGCGGACTATTATTACAATTTTGTAAAAAATAAAGGCTATGGCGGAACTTTACGTGCTGTTAGAAAGCAGTACAAAAAAGAAGGCATTCCTATCGGTTACATGCAATTGGATAGCTGGTGGTATGAAAAATCAATTTATGGTCCCGATGGTAAACCCAATGCCGGACATAAGAATAAAAATTTACCTAATAAAGGAAGCTGGAACAATTATGGAGGATTGTTGAGATACCGGGCTGACAAACATGTATTTCCGCATGGATTAAGACATTTTGGTAAAAGCTTAGGTCTGCCACTTGTTGTCCATAATCGTTGGATCGATCCCCATAGTCCCTACCATAAAAAGTATAAGATTACCGGATTTGCAGCAATCGATCCTAATTTCTGGAATCATATCGACAGTTTTATAAACTCAGCAGGTGTGTTTGATTATGAACAGGACTGGCTGGTGACTATCTATAATCACACCCCTAAAATGGCCAGTGATTTATCAGTTGGAAACGCGTTTACCGATGATATGGCTAATGCGGCGAAAAAGCATGGTATGGATATGCAGTATTGTATGGCCATGCCAAGATATTTCATGCAAGGTGTTAAATATAGTAACCTGACTACAATCAGAACAAGTGGTGACCGATTTGAACCTGCGAAATGGCAGCATTTCATTTATACTTCTCAGTTAGGATATGATTTAGGAATCTGGCCCTGGAGTGATGTGTTTATGAGTCATGAGACCGGTAATATGATTGCATCTGTCTTGTCTGCAGGGGCTGTCGGTACCGGTGATGCTTTAGGAAAAGAAGATAAAGCAAATATCATGAAGGCTTGTCGAACGGATGGAGTGCTCGTGAAACCAGACGCGTCTCTGCTGCCTATGGATAGTGATTATATCAATGATGCCCAGAATCAACAAAAGCCGATGCTCGCTTTTACGTATACCAAGCAAAATAATATTAAAACAGATTATGTTTTTGCTTTTGCTTCGCGGAATATGACCAACAAACAATACTCTTTTAAACCTTCCACATTAGGTTTTAAAGGTGAAGTTGTTGTTTATGATCCTATTACAGGATCATTACAAAAAATGAATGCTGATAATACCTTTAAAGGCACATTTTCAAATAATTCATATACGGAAGGTATTAAGAAAACAAGTCATACAAGTGGAAGTAATAGTTATAATTATACGTATTACATCGTTGCTCCAATAACCCCGTTCGGCGTTGGATTCCTGGGTGATGAAGGTAAAATCACCTCTACGGGAAGACAGCGGATTCCTAAATTATCATCAACACAAAATCAACTGCAGGTTCAGGTTGCTTTTGCAAATAATGAGACTTCTGTAAAATTACACGGTTATTATGATAAAAGTTTTAAAACAGATAAAGGGAACTTGAAACTGAACCCTAAAAATAAAACTTTTACATTATCTGTATCTGCACCGGAACATAATAAAAATGTTACGGTTAGTTTTACTTCGAAATAACAATTTTAGAATCAAACTTTATAGCTCGTCAATGATTAAGCCATTGATGAGCTATTGGTTATTCGTTTGAGTTTAATTGTTAACAGGAAGTAACTTAAATACATGAAAATGTAAAACAAAAGTATAAGGACGTTTTGTGGAGAGGAAAGAATTTCTTAAAAAGACTATCGTGAGCCTGGCAAGCCTCTCCATGTGTTCTGATCTGGTTCCTAATGTTGCCATTGCCTCCGATGCATTAAATAAAAATAACCATAAGGGGAATAACGCCAATAACTTACTAAGTGCCTATTATCTGAGAGCGAATATGTATACTTGCGTACCATCACATATCAGAGAAGATATGAAATGGTTAGCAAGCGTTGGTACTGATAATGTCTGCCTCGCTGTACTGGAACAAGATTTCTTTGCGGCTAAAGATAATATCACACTGGTTACGGAAGAAGCGAACAAATGGGGAATATCGGTTTATGCAGTTCCCTCACGTTGGGCTGGATTAAATGCAGGTGCTCCCAAAGTTCCAAGTCTATTTAGTGTAAATAATCCTCAAACGTGGAAATTGAAAAAG
The DNA here is from genome assembly GCA_035267005.1 of Balneolales bacterium. GTDB lineage: Bacteria > Bacteroidota > Rhodothermia > Balneolales > DATFMH01 > DATFMH01. The sequence continues at coordinate 5,882 of DATFMK010000430.1, read as the reverse complement.
GATGGAAAGCCTTACACATCCAATGTTAGCGGGGTAATGAGTAGCGTGTATTATCCTGAAACCATTCAATTTTTTAAGGATTCCATAGATCGCCTGTTTTCAACTTCCGGATGGAATTTCAAAGGGATAATATGGGATGAACCCAAAGGCTTAATGGATAACGATTACTCTGCGGAAGCTGTTAAACAAACAGGTTCAAATCCTGGTAAATATGCGAATTTGTATGCAATGCGAGATTTTTATTCTGACCTTAATCGATACATTAAAAATATATATCCGGATAAAGTAACGAATCTTTTTGTGTATGGATGGTATGATAACCCTGTTATATCTGAAATGGCAAAGGTGGAAGCGCTTGATTATTTCGGTGCTGATGGCAATCCATGGGGCTATAATGACCTGGGTCAGAAGGATAAGAAAGTAATATTAGGGCATGGTCAAAAATTTATAGATGCAGCAAAGCAGAATAAGAAACGGTCTTTATTTTTGATTGAGAATTTTGCTTTCAACAAGAACGAAACTCAAATGATGAGAAAGCGATTTCCAGAATTATTACAAATGGATATCAATCATTTGATTTATTATTACTATGGTCGTAGCAATAAAAATCCTGATAATGTTATGGATGTCATCAGAAAATATGTCGGTAGATTTCATTCATAAAATATAATAAATAGCTGTTTAATTTATCTAAATGGCATTTTTAAAAAACTAATAATTGCTGATTTAATAATTTGAATATGGAAACATTAACGATACAACACCTAAATAAACTTGGAAAATTTTGGGGGGTAATAGGATTTATTTTCTTGTTTACCATCCAATGTAATGCCCAGTCATATCCTTTTAAAGTTAAAAAGTCGATATATCATAAAGGCTGGATCGATTTGAATAAAAATGGGAAAATGGATCCCTATGAAAATCCGAATTTACCGGTAAAAAAACGTATCGATGACCTGCTCAGTAGAATGACCATCAATGAAAAAACAGCACAGTTAGTGACCTTATACGGTTATGGTGCTGTTTTAAAAGATCAACAGCCCACCCCTGCATGGCTCGATACAACATGGAAGGATGGTGTTGCCAATATTGACGAACAATTGAATGGAGGACATGGACATCCTGATCACAATTTATTATGGCCACCATCCCGCCATGCCAAAGCTTTAAATAATGTACAGCGCTTTTTCATTGAACAAACAAGGCTTGGTGTTCCGGTTGATTTTACAAACGAAGGAATCAGAGGACTTAAAGCTTACAAAGCAACAAGTTTCCCTGTAGAAATTGGTCAGGGTAGTACCTGGGATCCGGATTTAGTCAATAAAATTGGTAAGGTGGAAGGCGAAGAAGCTCGTGCGTTAGGCTATACCAATGTTTATTCTCCCGAAGCGGATGTTGCACGTGATCCACGCTGGGGCAGGGTTCCCTCAACATATGGAGAAGATCCCTATTTGAACAGTAAATTAAGTGTGGCTATGGTGAAAGGCTTGCAAAGTGAACATACCGTTTCCACACTCAAACACTTTGCGGTATATAGTGTTCCGAAAGGTGGCCGTGACGGAGCAGACAGAACGGATCCGCATGTTACGGAACGTGAACTTATGACACTCTTTAATCCGCCATTTAAAGCCTCATTTGAAGCAGGTGCCTTGGGAGTAATGAGCTCTTATAATGATTATGACGGTATTCCTGTAACCGGAAGCTATCATTTCTTAACGCAACTCTTACGTCAGAAATGGGGATTTAAAGGTTATGTCGTTACCGATAGTGGTGCCCTTCAGTTTCTATATTCAAAGCATCATGTTCAAAAAGATTTTCAGGGCGCTGCAAAACAGGCTTTGGAAGCGGGAGTTAATGTCAGAACAGATTTTCAAAAGCCGATCGTATATTTGAAACCTCTTCGTGAGGATGTTCGGGATGGTGATATCCCCATGAGTGTACTTAATCAACGTGTTCGTGAAGTGCTGCGAGTCAAATACTGGTTAGGATTGTTTGATCAACCATACGTAAATACTTCTGAATCAAATAGTAAAGTTCGTAAACCTTCATCTATAGCTTTATCACTTAAAGCAGCTGAAGAATCATTGGTATTACTTAAAAATGACAATAATGTATTGCCACTGAATAAGAATAATATCCACTCTGTTTTGGTAACAGGTCCCGATGCTACGATGAAAAACAGTCTTATCAACGGCTATGGTCCCAGAGGAGTAAAAGTAACGACGGTACTTCAAGGGATAAAAAACGAAGTGGACAAGGGGACCAAAGTGACCTATGTAAAGGGGCCTAACGTTCGGGATAAGAATTTCCCGGAAAGTGATATCATGGAAACGTCACTAAGTCAAAATGAAAAAGATCAGATTCAAAAAGCGGTTGAAGCTGCTAAACATTCTAATGTGGCGATTGTTGTTGTTGGTGAAAATAACAGGACAGTAGGCGAAGGACGTTCTCGTGTTAGTTTGAAATTACCCGGACATCAGCTTGCTCTTGTAAAAGCTGTTTATAATACCGGTACACCGACCGTTGTGGTATTATTAAATGGTCAGCCATTGACCATAAACTGGACGAATGCTCATGTGCCTGCGATATTAGAAGGATGGTTTCCCGGTGCAAAAACGGGTGATGCCATTGCAAAAGCTTTATTTGGTGAATACAATCCAGGTGGAAAATTACCAATCACATTTCCTAAAACCGTCGGACAAGTACCTTTGAATTTCCCCTATCTGCCCGCAAGTGAATCGTATATGCCAAATGATCCTAAAGCGCGTGCACGGGTAACCGGTCCGTTATATCCATTTGGTTACGGATTGAGCTACACTCATTTTAAATTCAGTGACCTGCAAGTTACTCCCTATCAACAAAAAACAGGTGGTAAAATTAAAGTCTCTTTCAATGTGGAAAATACTGGTTCAAGAAAAGGGGATGAAGTTGCTCAGCTTTACATTCATGAAAAATTAACACCTGTGATTATTCCTGTAAGCGAATTACGAGGCTTTAAACGTGTAACCATAGATCCGGGACAATCCAAAAGAGTAGAATTTGAATTAACACCTCATGATCTGCAAATTTTGAATAAGCATATGGAATGGGAAGTCTATCCCGGCGATTTCGAAGTTATGGTAGGTAATTCATCTACAGATATCAGACTTAAAGGTAATTTCAAGATTACAGGAAAAGTAGCTAATAAAGCTTATGGATTTTAATGATAAGTCAATAAAAAAGTCAAAAATCTGTTTTTTTAACGAAATGGAATAGGAAGTTTTAAAATGAATATTTCGAGAAGACTTGCTTTAAAGAAAATGGGGTTACTCGTTGGTTCTGGCAGTATATTGGGACTGTCGAAAAACGAAAATAACTCACATACAGAACAAAGAAAATCGACATCAGAATCTCAGTATAATGTTTTGGATTATGGTGCAAAGGGAAATGGAAAGACCAATGATGCTAATGCGATTAACAAGGCAATCAATGCTGCAGCTAACGCCGGAGGCGGGAAAGTTTATTTCCCCTCCGGCACGTATCTTACAGGCTCCATTAGAATAAAGAGTAATATAACCTTGTATCTTGAACAAGCCGCAGTTCTGGAAGCAATTGGTGATCCGAATGCCTATGATCCGGCGGAACCTTTTCATGGTAAACAATATCAGGATTATGGTCATAGTCATTGGCATAATAGTTTGATATGGGGTGAAAACTTGCATGATATCTCCATAATGGGACCCGGAATGATCTATGGTAAGGGACTATTACGTAGTACCACTAAAGATACGTCTAAAAAAGGTTTAGGGAATAAATCCATTTCGCTTAAGAAATGTCATAATGTTATTCTGAAAGATTTTATCATCAAACATGGCGGCTGGTTTGGGATTTTGGCGACGGGAGTCGATAATATGACCATTGATAATTTGAAAATCGATACGAATCGTGATGGCATGGATATCGATGCCTGTAAAAATGTTCGAGTTTCAAACTGTATTGTAAACTCCCCAAATGATGATGCCATCGTTCCCAAAAGTTCTTATGCCTTGGGTTATACCCGGTCCACAGAAGATCTTACGATCACCAATTGTACCGTATCGGGGTTTAAAGAAGGGACCGTACTTGATGCTACATTTCAACCATTAAGTCCTTCAGAGAATAAAAATCCGACAGGTCGTATAAAATGTGGCACCGAATCGAATGGCGGTTTTAAAAATATCACGATTTCAAATTGTACTTTTAATCACTGCCGAGGATTAGCTTTAGAAACGGTAGACGGCGCTTTATTAGAAGATGTATCAATCTCAAATATTACTATGCGCCATGTAGGCAATGCTCCTATATTTATGAGATTGGGAAGTCGTATGCGCGGACCCAAAAGTATTCCTATTGGTGAATTGCGGAGAGTAAATATCAGTAATGTGGTCGTCAGTCACGCTAATAATTTGACAGGGGTATTGATCAGTGGACTTCCTGGACATACCATCAATGATATTAAAATAAGCAATATCAGGATAGAATATGATGGAGGTGGAACCAAAGCCGAAGCTTCCATCACTCCACCAGAAAAAGAACATGGATATCCTGAGCCGGGAATGTTTGGCCGTATGCCTTCATATGGTTTTTATCTAAGACATGTAGATGGCATACAAATATCGGATGTCAATCTGACTTATATAAAAGATGAATACAGACCACCATTTGTCCTCAAGGATGTCAAAAATGCGGATTTCCGTTTTGTCAATGCTCAGCATGAAAACAATACTCATGTCTTCTCCCTCAAAAACGTTCAAAAATTACACGTTTTTATGACAGACTCGATTTCAGATAAAAAGATCAATAACGTTATGAATGGTAAAGTTTAATAAAAGATCGGCTCCAACTATATGTTGGGGTCCATCTAAATTTGTGTCAGGCAATAGATTTATTAAAGGAGGCTTTGCAAAACCCGGGAATTTGTTCAATATCAAAGCCTGATCTACTTCGAAACCATAGCATCCCGAATGCTTTCGGGATTCGAAGATTTCGAAGTCGTGAAAATGAAGATATTAGATAAAAGAACGGTTTTGCTTAGCCTTTTCTATAGGTTATCAATGTCTTTTTGAAGTTATTTATCTTTTCTTTTTAAATAGAAAGGTGATAACGTTAACATGTTGAATATAATGGTAATTCGACAATGATTAAAAGATGTTCAAAACATCTAACTGAAGTAAAATGATTTTATTGGTGTGATATAACAAACAAGATCCAAACATCAATATCGAATTTTGACAATTAAATATCAGATGAATCAATGGACCGGAAAAATTTCTTAAAAAAAGCAGGAGCCTTGGGTATTTCGGGTTTTATGTCAGGAAAAGTAAATAATTTAGGTGTTGTCTCCGATAGATCAGAAAGGATAATTAATAAATCGGATCGTGAATATTGGATTTCCACGGTTGATAAAATTTCTAAACCTGTTTTGACCGCTCTTTCTCAAGACAAACTAAAACAAACAATGCCTGTTGAGGAAAAACCGGGATCAAACCGAAAACGTTATACGTATCTTGAGGCTTTTGGCAGACTGATGACAGGAATCGCTCCATGGCTTGAATTAGGTAAAGATAATACGCCAGAGGGCAAAATCAGATCAAAATATATTGATTGGGCACTTAAATCACTATCAGTAGCTGTTAATACGGATTCTAAAGATTTTTTGAATTTTAATAAAGGGGATCAGCCTTTGGTTGATACCGCTTTTTTAGCACATGCATTGATTAAAGCACCAACGGTATTATGGGAGAATTCTTCCAGGAAATCACAAGATAATATTATCAAAGCACTGAAATCCAGCCGGGTTATTGTTCCCTACTATGATAATTGGATTCTGTTCAGCGCCATGGTAGAAACTGCCTTATTAAAAT
>DATFMK010000429.1:0-5605 GCA_035267005.1 Balneolales bacterium | reverse complement strand
CGTTATCGGGATTTTAAAATCCTCACATATGTATAATATACGGCTTTTTAAAAATCCCTTTTGCCTTGATCATGACTAAAAATCATAGTTTTGCAAAGCCTTCTTTAGATATTTAAAAATTCCGATCGACACTAATTATTAAATTGAATATTTAAAAATAATAATAGAAAGTTAGGTAAGGGTATAACCGGATAAGATAAGGTTACAGCTGCGTTCTTATATTCTAACTATTCAATACCGCATTGAAGTAATAAATATCTGTCTTAGTTTTAATTATCATGCCTCCATATTATTTTAAAACAAAAACACCTGTTACAAATGAAACTTCCTGTTTACCTGGATAATAATGCAACAACACCGTGTGATCCACGCGTCGTAAATGAAATGTTACCGTATTTTTCTGAGACGTATGGTAATGCATCGAGTCACAACCATCTTCATGGGTGGCTGGCTGAAGAGGCTGTGGATCAGTCCCGTGAACAGGTGGCCCGTTTGATTAATGCAAGTCCCGGAGAAATTATCTTTACGAGCGGTGCCACCGAAGCCGACAATTTGGCTATCAAAGGGGCTTTTGAGGCATACGCAAAAAAAGGTAACCACATTATCACCGTCCAAACGGAACATAGTGCGGTGCTTGATGCCTGTCGATCGATCGAAAAAAGGGGTGGTGACGTTACATATTTACCCGTACAGTCTAATGGACTGATTGATCTTAATGATCTGGAATCGGCTATTCGTACCCATACCATTCTTATTGCCGTGATGTATGCGAATAATGAAACAGGTGTCATACAGCCAATAGAAGAAATAGGAAAGCTTGCAGCAAAACATGGCATACTTTTTTTTTCTGATGGCGTTCAGGCAGCCGGTAAAATCCCTTTGGATGTTCAAAAAGACGGAATTCATCTGATGTCTCTTTCCGCACATAAGATGTACGGACCCAAAGGAATTGGTGCTCTGTATGTACGGCATAAGAATCCTGGTGTAACCCTCTCAAAACAGATCGATGGGGGCGGACACGAACGGGGAATGCGAAGCGGCACCTTGAATGTACCCGGTATTGTTGGCTTCGGAAAAGCGGCGAAATTAGCCCTTTCCGAATGGGATGAATTTGAAGAAAGAGTGAGAACTTACCGGGATAAGCTGGAACAACATTTATTAAAGTTGGATGATACCAACCGAAATGGATCACCGAATCATCGATTGCCACACGTTGCAAATATATCCTTCGGACAGGTTAACGGGACAAATCTTTTAAGGCAAGTAAACAAAAAAATAGCAGTCAGCTCAGGTTCGGCCTGCAGTTCGGCATCGTTGGATCCTTCCCATGTTTTAAAAGCAATGGGATTACCCGACAAACGGGCGCTTAGTACGATCCGTTTTAGTCTTGGACGTTTCACCAGCGAGAAGGATATCGATCTGGCCATCAAACATGTGGAAAAAGTTGTAAATAATTTAAGAAAAGAAAAGTTGACGACGTGATTATACCTTTCCCTGTGCCCAGTATAAAATTTCTGCGACTTCCGTGGTTTTAAATGGCCTTTTATTGGCATCTTTCATAAATAAGAGCGAACATCCGAATTCGTATCAATATCAATAGCTCCTCCGGGAAATGGAATTGTCGCTACTTCTTCCCGATGTTGATATAATAATTTTTTAGCCCCTTCATCACCGGATAACCTCAGCAATTCTGAAAAATAATCTTGTTGATAGAGAACAGGTACACCAATCGTATCATTATAAGCACAGGCCACCATTCCTTTTTCCGTCTTTTTCTCTTTTGTTATGAGTCTGCACAATAGCGTTGCATCAACCATTGGCTGATCACAAAGCATGATAATCGTATTGTCCACAGGTGCTTCATGTTTTTGCATCGCAGAGATACCGGTCCTAATGGATGAACCAATTCCTTCCTCCCAATGGGGATTTAAAATGGCTTGAACTTTTTTATTGGAAATTTCGGATTTTATCTGGTCGGAATGAGCACCGAGTACGACGATGATTGGATCACAACCTGCATTTATTCCTGCATTAATTGAACGAGATATTAGCGTTTCATCTTTAAATTTCAATAATTGTTTGGGCCTGTCTAAACGGGTAGATGCACCGGCGGCAAGTATAATTAACCCTGTCATAATAGAATTAAGTTAATGTGAATACGATATATGGAAAATTAGAACAGGAAATCAAAGTAATTTGCCTTCTGCCTTCTGCCTTCTGCCTTCTAAAATATTAATTTATTTAGATCATAATACTGAAATAGGAAATCATTCAGAAATCTCAAATGGTTACAATTATCCACCAAGTATCGACATCGATTCGAGGATGTTTTTTTTGTTTTGGTCTTCAGCGGCGTGTCCGTCTTTCTCACGCATTCGAACAGCATTGATAATGGCCATTTCAAGTTGATCTTTCGAAATATTCATGCGTAATAAATCCCTTAAATTTGCAACAGGCGGACCATACAGACAGGTTCTCAAATCACCAATAGCTGAAAGCCTGATTCGATTACAAGTTCCACAGAATGTCCGGCTGAAGGAAGCGATAATACCAAAAGTACCCGTATAACCAGGAATTTGATAATTGACGGATGTCGATGCAGGTTTTGCAGAGACTTTCTCTATCTGTTTGTAATGTTCGTGAATGTAATTGTAAATCGTTCTATAATCCCATTTAATTGTATTAAATGAATGGCTGCCGTTAAAAGGCATCTCTTCCAAGAAACGTACAGAAATGGGATAATTTTTGGTAAGTTCAATGAATGGAATAATATCCTCCTCATTCTTCCCATCCATGACCACACAGTTTACCTTCACTTTAAATCCGGCATCTAAAAGTTTTACTATCCCCGAATAGACTTTATCGAATTGATCTCTTCGTGTTATTTGATAAAACCGTTCCTTATCCAGTGAATCCAGGCTGATATTTATCGAATCGATACCGATTTCCTTCAGTTCATCAATATGCTTCTGCAGAATGGTTCCATTGCTTGTAATGGCGAGTTTTTCCAGCCCATCAATTTTGCGTAGTGTGTGTAAGAACGACGTAATATCTTTTCGAACGAAAGGTTCCCCACCGGTTACCCTGATTTTTGTGATTCCTAATTGACAAAATATCTCTGACAGATACAGGAGTTCTTCGTACGTCAGCAATTCGCTGCGTGAGACAAAATCTATACCTTTTTCCGGCATGCAATATTGGCAGCGAAAGTTACAACGGTCGGTTACAGAAAGCCTCAAATAACTGATGGTACGTCCGTGTCGATCGATTAGGATATTGTTCTTCATAATTCTCAGGGATGGGCATTTACCCAAACACTTTCATCTTCATAAAATTCTTTTTTCCAGATCGGGACTTTCTTCTTTAATTCGTCGATGAGAAAATGGCAGGCTTCAAATGAAGCTTGTCGGTGCGCTGATGAAACTCCAATTACAACCACCGGCTCACCAATTTTTTTCTCACCTTCCACATGTAAAATGACAACTTTATCAATATCCCATTTCTCCTTCGCTGTTTTTCCAAGTTTCTCCAGCTCACTTAAAGCCATTGACTGATACGATTCGAAACTTAGTTTAACGACCTTTTTCCCATTTGAAGCATTTCTTACTGTCCCAACAAACAGGTTCATGGCCCCTGAATTTGGAGATTCCAGATATTGATAAACTTCATTCAGATCAATTTGATCAACGATACGTATCAACATACATCAACCTCCGCTGACCGGTGGGATGAGTGCTAATTCGTCGGATGCCTGAATATGATCACCATCGTCCGCAAACTGATTATTCACGGCGACGGCAAGCGACCCGAGTCCTTTCATCGACGGATATTTCTTCAAAAACCATTCTTTCAAATCTGAAACAGTATGAATATCCGCAGAATCAAGATGTAAAGAATGGGTCCCGACGATATCTTTCGTTATACCAAATAGTAATATTTCCATTAATCTGATTAAATAATACGTATGAAAAAACGACTACTTCTATATGATATAAAATATCACTCTCTCAATGAAACACTTTATTAGTAATTAAGTTATTATGAAATCTTAAGGAATCATTTGATCTGGAAATATTAGTTTTCATAAATTTTTTCACACCGTTAATGTACGATCATATCTGATTCCCGATTATGAATCGGTTGATTTTTTTCTCTAAGATGCGAACCGGATTTTCCTGTAAACACCGCTTTTATCTCCGCAAGTATAGATAGCGCGATTTCTTCCGGTGACTCAGCCCCAATATCCAATCCAACAGGACCAAACATATTTTTCTCGTCGATCGTTAGTCCTTCATCCTTTAAATCGTCAAGCATACGATCGGTACGTTTTCTGGGTCCCAACAATCCAATAAAAGGCAGTTCAAGAGCTATCAAATCACGCAACACAGCAAGATCGTAATTGTAATTATGTGTCATTAACACAAATGCGGTCCGATCATCGGGCGTAAATCGATCCATCAACTCTTCCGGTTTGGTCACGATGATATTATCCGCCACATGGAAACGCGATTTTGTGGCATAATTCGATCTTCCATCCACAATCGTGGTCTGCCAGCCAAGAACCGAGGACAAGTTCATAAGAGGAATGGCATCATATCCGGCCCCTACAATGACAAGTGAAATAGCCGGTTCTAATAATTCTACAAAACCAGTGAGTTCATCTTCATCTCTAAAGACTTTTGTGATCGATTTTTGATTTTTCAATACTTCGATGGCATCATTGAGAATCTCACTTTTGAGTGCCTCATCCGTTATATTGCCTCTTGTATCTCCATTTTTATCCATAAACAGACAAGTTCCCGGCTGCTCAGCGGATTTATTCTTCATGGAAAACAACGTGACCAAAACCGCATATTCTCTTTTCCCAAGAAATTCTTTAAAAAGCTGAATGGGATTATCGGGATTTTCCGTATTAATCGGTTCGATTAAAATATGGATGATGCCATTACAACCCAGTCCGGCACCCAAATTGGAATCATCTTCTCCGGTAGTATCATAGGTTACTAACATAGACTGTTGCCGGGCCATGACCAATTGGGCTTTACGCAGGGCATCCCCTTCCAGACAGCCTCCACTTATAGCTCCGGTCAGATCACCGTTTTCGGTAACCAGCATCCGGGCACCTGCTCTTCTGTAAGACGATCCTTCAACATGAACGACCGTAGCCAGTGCTGTTTGAAGATTATTCTTTTTGGCCTTACTAAAAGCTTTAACGATCTCCTGCATCTCCTTCATGAAAAACCTCTTATTGGCTTTATTTTACGCAATCTAATACGTTATTTTGATCCATCATTTCATATAAATACTATCCAAAGAGCATATCAGATTGCGTCTAATTTTTACATGCTAATTTAAGAGAAGGCTTTGCAAAACCAGGACTTTTGTTCCATATCAAAGCCAGAACGACTTCGAAACCGCAGTATATTTACCATATTCGAGGTTTTCAAAGTCGTAAAAATGCAGATATTGGGCAAAAGAACGGTTTTTCATAGCCTTTTAAGATTCTGTTCTATCATTAATGTAGCAAATAACTCAATTCAAACAAGTTATATTGAGTAAAATCCGGAATCAGAAGTAATGTAAAGAGTATGCGTGTAAATTTTAC
>DATFMK010000428.1:0-5488 GCA_035267005.1 Balneolales bacterium | reverse complement strand
GAACAGTGAGAAATTTGCCGAAGATGTTAATCATCAGTTTAAATACCGAGCACATCGTCATACGCGTGGAATAAAACAGGCAGGTTTTATCGTGCTATACTATGCTTCGATGCCTGCAGTTCTGATAGAATTAGGCTTCTTGAGCAATAAAAGAGAGGAAAAATTCTTGAATAGTAAATATGGACAAACTATCATGGCATCGGCTATTTTCCGGGCTGTTCGAAAATACAAGGAACAGATGGACAGAAGCCAAAATATATCAACAAAGTAATATCTTAGTTTTTTTTAAATGGGGACTGAAAAGCCTTTAATTATAGGTGTTGCCGGCGGCAGCGGGTCAGGAAAGACGACCGTAGTTAATCACCTGGTAGATCGTATCGGTCAGGATAATCTGGTACTAATGCAGCACGACTCTTACTATCGTGATTTAAAACACCTGCCTTTTGAAGAACGGACCAAACAAAATTTTGATCATCCTTCTGCATTGGAAACCGAATTGATGGTTCGTCATTTAAGTGCTCTTATCGGTGGATACAGTGTGGAAATGCCGATTTATAACTTTTCAAAACATGTCCGCAAGGATGAAACCATTAAGATATATCCACGAAATGTTATCTTAATCGACGGGATACTGATTTTTTACGAGAAGGAATTACGTGATTTAATGGATATCAAAGTTTTTGTGGATACGGATGATGATATCCGCTTACTTCGCCGATTGCGAAGAGATATTCAGGAAAGGGAACGTACTTTGGATAGTGTGCTATCTCAATATGAAAGATATGTGCGTCCCATGCACCTCGAATTTGTGGAACCCACTAAACGCTATGCTGATATCATAATTCCGCATGGAGGAGAAAATACAGTAGCTTTGGATATGGTAGACTCCCTGATTAAAGGCAAATTAGGCATTATTTAGAATCGTCTTTCTATTGAAAAACAAATCTTCTCATTCCTTCAAACACGAGATCCTGATCAATTTTTGCATTATTATCGAAATATTCCGTTAACAGTAAGGCGTCACCACCCGTCAGCCATAATTCAAAAGAGCCATAATGATCATCATAACGCTTTAGCATCGCATATAAAGCGTCCAGGAAAACACCGGTTATTCCCCACTGAAGTGCTGATTTCGTCGATTTACCTGGCCATACAGAAGGTTTCTCACGTTCCACTTTCGGTAAAGCCGGTGCAAATTGATGTAACCCTTCTTCCATTATTCGTAAACCTGGCATAATTACACCACCCTGAAATACATCATTCTCATCCATAAAATCAATCGTGCATGCTGTTCCGGCATCGATGACGACCACGGCACTTTTTGTTTTTCTTCGGGCTCCGTAACAAGCGAGAAAACGATCTATCCCTAATGTTTCCGGTGTTTGATAATTCAACAAATTAGCTGGAATTTCACTTGTTTTTATTATCTTTAAAGGAAATGGTTCAAAAATCGTTTGTAAATTATTGGTAACTGCATCAACAACAGAAGAGATAACAATATGATCAAATCTTGCCGAGTGTTCTCCAAAATAATCCGCAAGTATCTTTAGCTCATTATGCTTAATTTGATATATGTTTTCCCATCTGCCCGAAAAGTATTTTTTCAACTTAATGAGTGAATTACCAACGTCGACATAAAGGATATTATCGGAATTATTAAACGGTTCTGTTTCGTTCATCAATTAATTACATTTACTCCATAACAAAATTCGAATACTAAACTAAAATAACGTTTTTTATCTATGAATTTGAATTCTAAAATTGCCATTGTAACCGGAGCAAGCAGCGGATTAGGAAAATCGTTCAGCAAAGCTCTTATTGAAAAGGGTGCTCAAGTCTATGGATTGGCACGTCGCTCAAAAGTATTAAACCAAATTCACAAAGATTTGGGAGATGCGTTCAAACCGGTGGTGATAGATGTCACCGATGCCTCCAAATTGGAACAATGGGTTTCCACGACTTTTGATACCAAACATTCACCTGATATTTTAATCAATAATGCGGGTATTGGCATTTTTAGCAAAACGGATGAATTAAGCCTGGAACAATGGCAAACGATGATCAATACCAATTTATCGGCAGTCTTTTACTTAAGCAGGCTGATCATTCCGTTGATGAAATCTCAGGATTCGGTTAATCACATTATAAATATCGGTTCCATTGCCGGTAAAGTGAGTAACCCACAGCTTTCCGGTTATAACGCATCAAAATTCGGATTAACAGGTTTCAGTGAATCGATGATGAAGGAAGTTCGATATGATAAAATAAAGGTGACGTGTATTTTTCCCGGATCAACCGCAACCCATTTCTTTGAGAAATCGGGCGGTCCATCCACGCACGACAATATGCTTCACCCGGATGACGTTGCTAAAACCGTTATTCATGTGCTTCGGACTCCTGATAATTTTCTCATAAATGAAGTGGTTATGCGGCCATTGAATCCTAAACCACCTAAAAAATAAGTATCCGCTTAAATGCATCATCGCTTTTATATCGTATCGTTATCTTTAATCCTCGGATTATTTTTGGTCCAATGCAGTGGTGGCCCGACACCACCACAGGACCTTATTCCGCCAAAGAAGTATGAAAATCTTCTTGTAGAGTTTCAGCTTTTGAAATCTTATCAAACCATGTATCAGGATTCTGCCAAGACGGTTGAACTGCGACAAAAGGTTCTCAAGCACTATCATGTTACACTGGAACAATTTAAACGAAGCGATCAGTTTTATAAACTGGATCAAAGTGCAGAACACAAACGTTTAAGAAAAGCTCTGCAGGTTTTGAACGTTGCACGGGATAGCATATGGAATGTGAAAAATCATCATCCCAAAAAAATGTCAAAAACGGAAAAGAAGATAAGAGACCGGTACAGAAAAAAACAAAAGAAATCGAAATCTCAATCTTCCGATAAATAATAAACTGGCTGCTCCCCGATTTCTGTGGATATAATTCCTTCTTTAATAAGCATGCCGAGTGTCTGTACAAGATCCGTTTTCTTTAACCCGGTAGCTTTTTGTAATTCTTTGTTTGTTTGGGGGCTCTCTTTAAGGCTATTACATACACTCTGAACACTATCTTTAGATACCGAATACTCGCTTTTGGTGGTTCGTGCAATACATATATCACAATTTCCACAATAATTGGGCACCTTTTTCTCACCAAAATATGACCGGATATATTTACTCCTGCAATTTTGTGTATCCACATATCCCCTCATATAATCCAATTTTTTAAGAAGTACATTTCGATATCCTTCGATCTCTTGAGGCGTAAACGATAATTTCGCATATCGGGGTTCATGTAGTTTAATCAAGGGATTACCGTCTCTGACTTCATAAAACAATACTTTTTCATTTTGTAAAACTTCCAGTCCTTTCAAAATCTGATTCGGTGACAATTGAAGTTTTTCTGTAAGATAATCCACTTCACAAAATACCATTTCATTTTGCGATTCCGGTCCGTATAGTCGAAATATTCGATCGATAAATACTGCTTTTTGTTTATTTTGGGTTGATTCAATTACATCAAGTACGGCGCCATAACTTAGTGCGAAATAGACTCCATAAGAGCTTTTATAATCCGTGATCATAGTCAGGATTCCATATCGATCAAGGACTCTTAATCCTGCTTTTTGTATCCTGACAGGTAATTTATTTCGCTTAATCAGTTTTTCAATTGATACCTGAAAAGTCTCTTCATAAGACGAACCGACAGCCAACTCGAGGCTGTCGCACAACGCATCATATACTTTCTGCAAGATTTCTTTATTGGGATAAGCGTCTTCAATATACCGGTGAAGTCTTTGATAATCAGACTGATTATAGAGTAATACAGGATACGACAAATCTCCATCACGCCCCGCTCTGCCAGCTTCCTGATAGTAAGCCTCAATAGAATTTGGAATCACGTAATGAAACACATAGCGGCAATCCGGTTTGTTAATGCCCATTCCAAAAGCGTTGGTTGCCACAATCCATTGAATGCGATTGGATATCCATGCATTTTGAATTTGTTTACGCTTTTGAAATTCAATACCGGAATGATATGCAGATGCACTTTTACCTTTCACTTTAAGCAAATGAGCAATCCTGTTACAGTCTTTACGCGTACCGGCATAAACGATCCCTGCCTCATCACCAGCCCGGACAACCATCTCCAACAATTTTTTATCTTTATCCTCAAAATCCAAAACCCACCATTTTAAATTTGCCCGCTCGTAACTACCACTTATAATAGCCGGGTCTTTTAATTTCAGCAACTGAACGATATCATCCTGTACCTCCGGCGTGGCCGTGGCTGTTAAAGCTACCCATACGATTTCATTCCTTATCGATTCAAGAGATTCGGCAATTTTACGGTAAGAAGGACGAAAATCATGTCCCCATTCCGAAATACAATGTGCCTCATCCACTGCTACTAATTGGATATTTAGATTAGGCATTTCATATTGCCATAACGGAGTTTCCAAACGTTCCGGTGAGCAATAGAGTAACGAATACATACCATTTCTTGCATTAATCAGACGCTGCTCGATCTCATGCTGCTGCAGGGTACTGTTGATAAATGTAGCAGGGATACCCAGTTTTCCCAATTGATCGACTTGATCCTGCATGAGAGAAATAAGCGGTGATATAACCACCGTTAAGCCATCTAAAACGGTTGCCGGTAATTGATAACAGAGTGATTTACCTCCACCTGTAGGGAAAAGAATCAACGTATCCTTTCCACTCAAAATGGATCGTACAGCCTCTTCCTGTTCCCCTTTAAATGAATCGAATCCCCAAATCTTTTTAAAATTCAGAACTGCTTTATCAAATGAGGAATCCGGCATATTTTACTGATTACATGATGGTTAGATTATGATCACTGATAACCCGAATTATTCACGTATAATACAAGAATCAATATATATCATCTTGTAAATAAAAGACCCTTTAAAAATGACTCTTCCCTCAATTTCGAGGAGGCTAAAAAGAGCTGTGAAATTTTGCTATGCTCTGCGTTGAATTTAAAAAAGCTTTATCGACGAACCAATGTACGTTTAATGCGCATTTTAATCCCAAAAGCTTTCGGGACACAAAAAAATTTCTTGGTGATTAATCCGAGGCAATATTTAGTAACATTATAATAAAAAAACGCACGTCCTATAAACAGAACATGCGTTTTTACAGAAAATCAGAATTGATTTTTAGAATATTGCTTTCAGATATTCTCGTCGCATTTTAGCTATAGCTGCGATTGAAATACCTTTAGGACAAACGGCTTCACATTCGGCATGATTGGAGCAATCTCCAAATCCTTCGGCATCCATTTGTTCAACCATAGCCCGAACACGTTTTTTACGTTCAGGGGCACCTTGTGGTAACAAGGCCAGTTGTGCGATTTTAGCACCTGTGAACAAGGAAGCTGATGAATTCGGACAAGCCGCGACGCAGGCTCCACAACCTATACAGGTAGCAAAATCGAATGCCTGATCAGCTATTTCCTT
>DATFMK010000427.1:0-15754 GCA_035267005.1 Balneolales bacterium | reverse complement strand
GGACCTAATAACTTTATAACCACTTGTTTTGAAGTGAGTAAGACATATTTAGATATTAAAACAAGTTTTGATGCTTCATCAACGCTTATCTTACCCACCCCAGCTCTTGAAAGTGTTCGGGACAATCTCCCTAACATTAGGGAGAGAGCTTGCTAACAGACGACAAAACACGACATATTGATTTTACTTTGATTTACTTAAAAAACGAACAGATAAAATTATAAAATGATTAACGAAAATCATTTATAGGCGAATTTAAAGCATCTTGACAAATCTCCTCCCTAATGTTAGGGAGGATTAAGGTGGGTAAGATCGTTTTAAAGGCAAGGGACCTAATAACTTTATAACCAATTGTTTTGAAGTGAGTAACACATATTTAGATATTAAAATATGTTTTGATGCTTTATCAACGCTTATCTTACCCACTCTAACTCCGAAAGTGTTCGGGACAAGTTCTCCCTAATATTAGGGAGAGAGCTTGCTAATAGACGACAAAACACGACATATTGATTTCACTTTGTTAATTTTTAACGTGAATTCAATTTGATTATAGACTTATGTTGTTTCCTATCCACGCTTGGAAGATCTCTCACCCAAAAAACGGGTTCGAGATGACACCTTTGTTTAATGTTTGTTAACCATCAACTTCATCATCGTCCATACGCGTCATTTCGACCGGAGGGAGAAATCTTCAAAGTAATCTATTCATTCCAAAACGCTGTTTTTAAGAGATTTTATCTCCAACTCACGTTAATACACTGTGCCTTTTAATAAAATAATCCGCGAAGATCTGCGGCTAAAAATCATTCGCTTACTTCCACTTTATCTTCTTTCTTTTCTTTTCCAAACTCAGGATCGAGTGGGATGAATTTTGTTACGATAAACGCGGGTATCGTGGCGATCATCACCCAAATAAAAAAGTGTTGATACCCGATCATATCTTCAACCCAACCACTGACCATTCCGGGTAGCATCATACCAAGCGCCATAAATCCTGTTGTGATGGCGAAATGGGCCGTTTTATGATCACCTTCAGATACATAAATCATATAAAGCATGTATGCCGTAAAGCCAAAACCATAGCCGAACTGCTCAATAGCGACACAACTGTTTATGATAAGCATACTGTGCGGCATCGTCATAGAAAGATAAATATAAACGGCATTGGGTAGATTCATTGCGATAACCATCCACCAGAGCCAGCGTTTCAGTCCGTCGCGGGCGGCAAGAAAGCCTCCCAAAAGTCCGCCTACGGTAAGAGCTAAAATACCAACTGTGCCATAAACAAAACCGACCTGACCCGTGGTTAACGCGAGTCCCCCCGCTTCCTGCGCATCAAGTAGAAAAGGGGATGCTAATTTAACAAGTTGAGCTTCCCCTAATCTGTATAAAAGTAGAAATGCCAATACAATACCGATGTTCTCCCTTCTGAAGAAAAGTGCGAATGTCCTAAAAAATTCGCGGATTATTTCCTTGGATGATCCGCTGACTATAGCATGATCACTGTCGGGATACGACAACATAACCTTATGGTACAGAAAGAAAAAGACAAACATACCAGCCAGAATGAAAAACGTGATACTCCAGGCCAGTGGAATATTTCCCGCTTTGGCTTCAAAGGTTGCGACAGAAGCTGTTTTTAATTTGGGATCCAATTGGATAACAGCCATTGCCGGTTTATTCCAGTTGTTTGCATTAAAATGGAAATGTTCACCCTCAACCAATTTAATGCTTTTATCACCCGTTTCTCTGCCAAAATTGATATTTATAGATTTGCCGGCTTGGGGTTTACTTGAGAGATGAAAATACACAATTCCCACATTTCCAGCTCTGTTTCCCGATTTTAGTGATGTCTTTTCTCTGCCAAAATATGATTTAATGAATGATTCCAGATTAGCTACAACAACCCGCTGCCACCACGAAGATTTTATTTTTACAGATGATTTTATTTTTTGAGTTTGTTCGATTGTATTGTAAAAACCATGCTGGATATTCCATTTTTTTGCAAAAATTTTGATGGAATCGATCCTGGCTCTGGGTTGGGATTGTGTGCTGATATTTATAGAGTTCGGATACGTAACGATGTGCAGGTTTCCGGTTTCTGACTGAACCGGTATCGAATCCGGGGAAATAAGTAAATGGGATGGTGAACCAGCAGCCGATATTTCCGTTTGAACCCGAACCGGAACGGTTGGCAGCCCGGTATGACTCTCTATATATCCGGCAAAAATGATCAGAAACCCTTGTCCCGTAATCATCGCTACCCGATAAAAGGTGCTTCTTACTCCTACAAACCAGGCTTGATCGTGTTTGGATAGTCCAAGCATGTAGAATCCGTCGGCTGCGACATCGTGTGTTGCAGAGCTGAAAGCCAAAAGCCAGAAAAAAGCCAATGTATAACGAAAGAAATTGGGAAGCGGAATGGTAAGGGCAACACCAGCAAGTCCCGCGCCAACCAGTAATTGCATTATGACGATCCAGTATCGTTTGGTTTTCAGGATGTCAACGATTGGACTCCATAATGGTTTGATCACCCAGGGGAGATATAACCAGCTGGTGTACAACGCAATGTCGGTATTGGAAATCCCCATTCTTTTGTACATGATGACCGAAACGAGCATCACGACGACATACGGGATTCCTTCTGCAAAATAGAGCGTGGGAATCCACGACCACGGATTTCTTTTTTGTTTTGGCATCAGCAAATGGTTTGAGAATTGATTCAGCTTTTTATTAAAAAAGCTGGAAATAGATTAACAGCCCTCCATGAATAAATAAAATAGAAGGCTCCTTAATTGGAGCCTTCTGTATCGATTTTAATTCCGAAATCGAATGTTAGAATTTATACTGAACAAACGCTTCAATAGCTTCGTATTCTGCCAAACCTAACTCATCGTATAACTGAGCGGTTGTTCTTGTGCGATCTTCGGCTCTTTGCCAGAACTCACGTGGATCAGGTCCGGGAAATGGTGGACGATCTTTTTGTGATTCATGCTTAAATATGGCACGCCGTTTACGAGCCAACTCATCCGGACTCAAAGGAACGGCCATTTCAATTTGATCAATATCCCATTCCTGCCATGCGCCACGATACATCCAGACATAACAATCTTTCATGAAATCTTCATCTTTTAACCGGTCAACGGCCTCTAAGATGGCTTTAAGACAAACACGGTGTGTTCCATGAGGATCAGATAAATCACCGGCTGCATAGATTTGTTGTGGTTTCACCTCCTTGATAATATCCATGGTGATCTGAATATCTTCCTCGCTCAATGGTTTCTTCCGGATGACACCAGTTTCATAAAACGGAAGATTCAGAAAATGTGCATTGGTGGTTGGTACCCCACAATAGCGGCAGGCTGATTTAGCTTCCCCTTGACGTATGAGTGTCTTTATGGCTTTTATTTCATCCGAATCAGCCTGGCCAGGCGTTTTATTGTTCAAAAATTCACTGACGCTATCGAAAAGATTACTGATTTTACTGTTGGGCAATCCGAAATGATTATGATAATCACTAACAAAATCAGCGAAGCGAATGGCTTCATCATCAAACACAGCAATATTTCCGGATGTTTGATATGCTACGTGAACTTCGTGTCCCTGATCTACCAATCTTATAAGCGTTCCTCCCATTGAGATGACATCGTCATCAGGATGGGGACTAAATATAAGCGCGCGTTTTGGAAATGGAGTTTTCCTTTCGGGACGATTGGTATCATCCGCATTGGGCTTTCCACCCGGCCAGCCGGTAATCGTATGTTGAAGTTGATTGAATACTTTGATATTAGTGTTATAAGCGGGTCCAAAATCCGTGATGATATCACTCATCCCGTTTTCATTGTAATCAACATCGGTGAGTTTGAGTACCGGTTTATTCACTTTCAAGCCGAGCCAAACAACGGCTTTACGAACCATTTCATCATCCCAGTCGCAAGGCCCAACGAGCCAGGGTGTTTTAAACCGGGTGAGTTCCGCTGAAGAAGCGTTATCCAAAATAATTTCAGCATTCGGATGATCCTGCAAATAGGTGGCCGGCACGGAATCAGAAATCGGACCTTCAACTGTTTTTTGGATGATAGTTGCTTTTTTCTCGCCCCATGCCATCAGGAAAATCTTGCGGGATTCCAGGATGGTTCCAACTCCCATCGTGATCGCCCGGCGTGGTACATTTTCCTCACCGAAGAAATCGCTTGCCGCATCCAGTCTGGTGATACGGTCGAGTGTAATAAGACGGGTGCGTGAATTTCTGCCGGAACCCGGTTCATTAAAGCCGATGTGTCCCGTTCGACCTATTCCGAGGATCTGGATATCAATACCACCGTCATCCTTTATACTTTGCTCGTAATCCCGGCAAAATTTATAAACATTCTCCCGGTCTAGCGTACCATCGGGGATGTGAACATTTTCAGGTTTGATGTCGACATGATCGAATAAATATTCATGCATAAACCGGACATAACTTTGCAATGCATCCGGTTCCATCGGAAAATATTCATCAAGATTATACGTGATGACATTTTGTAAGCTCAATCCGTCTTCCTTGTGCATTCTGACCAACTCGTCATAAACGCGAATAGGTGTTGATCCAGTGGCCAATCCAAGGACGGCCATTTCATTTTTTGCAGCTTTATCTTTAATAAGCTGTGCAATTTGTTGAGCGACGTAAACCGATGCATCTAAAGCATCCTGATGTACTTTCGTATTTGTTTTCTCAAATTGCTTTTGTTCTAAAGTAGAAGTTATCTCAGACATGTGGGATAATAGTTTATGGTGCTGTAAGTTATGTAAAAATAATTCCGTCTCTTGTTACCAGGTAACATGGAATTTAATATATGATAAAAATTCCCTATATGTGAAAGCCCTTTTTATAACTTGTATGCACTATATTGATTTATATGAATTAAGTGAACAAGACGAGTTACTCTGAAATAAATATATCGAAGAAAATTCACCTCAAAAGTTCAGTTATCGAATAAAGATCCGGATATTGTTACATACAGTACGTATTCATTATTAGTTTTTTTAAAGAGAACTCAGTAGATAATCACTTTAATCTTATGATGCCAGTTTGAATAAAAGATTTAACAGATTATTAAAATTGATTACCAATATTTCTTCCTGCCCGGATTGAATTTATATTTTGATTGCGGTTCGAAATGTTGCCATAACACCTTAGAAACATTTCTTATCAATACATATCCGGCGTTATTATACGTCCATGAGGTGTCTTGTTGGTCTTTGGTTGCAATGCAAAAAATATAATTTCCGTGTGGTGCATTTACAAAATCCACTTCGGAACGGGCCTGATCAACAGCTCCTTGTTTCGAAGCGACGTTTACCCAGTATGGAATTTGTGACATGGCCTCACCATCCCAAAAACTTCGCGACATGGTACGGTACATTTCTTCGGATGCGGCTTTACTCACTACTTTCCCCTTAAAAATTTGAGTAACCAATTCGGCAAGTTCTCTTGGTGAGGTAACTCCCCAGCCGTATTTTTTGTAAGCCTGCTCTCTGCCGGGAGTACGAGAATTCATTCGTAATACTTTATAACCGTGGGTTGAAAGCCAATGATTGATGGCAAGTCCGCCACCTGCAATTGATTGGCACCAAAGTGCTGCGGAGTTATTACTCATGCTGATCATAAGCATGATAAGCTGACTCAGTGGCACTTTGGTTCCTATTTTCTCAGAATTGATGATATCTTTGTCATACGGGTAATCATGCTTACCGTCATAAACAAACTGCTGATTATAAGTATACTTGCCCTCATTCATTTCATTAAAAAGGGTTACCATGATGGGTACTTTGATCATACTTGCCGTCGGGTAAAGGCTATCGGCATTAATTGCAAAGGTTTCGCCAGTAGCCAGATTGTGAACGTATAATCCAGCCTTTCCATGAAAATTGTAAAATAGTTTCTGAATCTGTTTGATTACTTTTTGATGGGATTTTGGAGTATACGAGTTACTTCTTTTAAAGGCGTTGGTACTACTGCAAGATGTTGTGAGTAATAAAAATAGTGCCAGGTAAATCAGCTTTTTAGTTTTCATTTGTGTTCATAAGGATAAAATGAATAGGACAGAGTAAATTATGTTTGTACATATATAAGAAAAATCAGGGCTTAATAGATGATTGATCTATGTAATTATTTATAAAAAATCATTAACCCGAATTATTTACGTAACCAATAAGGTGTAATACGTACCATATTGCAAATTAAGTAACTTATAAAAGATGAACCGATCCTCGATTTCGAGGACATTAAAATAGTTGCGAAATTTGGCCGTGCTCCGCATTATTAATTTTGCCTTGATCACGACTAAATTTCTTGGTGAATAATCAGGGTTAACTCTGATTAATGATAAGAGATACTCATAATTGCGAAGACTAACAAGTGATTAGGAAGAGAGTGTATAAGTCTATATTAGCAAATAAGTGGAATAGCTTTGAAAGAAAATGTCCATCTAAAATAAGAGGCTTTTTTAATTGATTCGTGAATGAAAATAAACCCCGATTTAAAACTGTGCGAATTCCTCATTATCTTTTGAGTCGTAAAAATATAATTCAATAAAACAACAAAGATTATTGTGATCGATACTCATTGTCATATTTTCCTCGAAGATTTTGAAAAAGATTTAGATGAGGTCCTTAACAGAGCGGCTGATGCCGGTGTAAAAAAGATTTTGATGCCGGCGATAAATTTTGAATCGCTTATAGCGATGGAAAAAGTACATCATCCCAAAATTGAATTTTATAAGATGGCCGGCGTACATCCGGGTGAAGTGACTGGAGATCATCCTGAATTGCAAGAGAAACTACTCGAAACCTGCAGTCAGGACGATATTATTGCAGTTGGTGAAACGGGCTTGGATTATTACTGGAGTAAAGAATTTGTTGAAGAACAAAGACAGAATCTCGAATGTCACATTAAAGTAGCTAAAGAATTACATAAGCCTATTGTGTTGCACAATCGCGATAGTACATCGGATATCCTGCGAATGATTGAAGATGAACAGGATGGCAATCTGACAGGCGTGTGGCACTGTTTTACCGGTAATGTTGAAGAAGGATTGAAAGCCATCGATCTCGGTCTGATGTTAGGTATTGGTGGTATTACCACATTTAAAAATGCCGGTGTGGATAAAACGGTAGCTCAGCTACCCATAGATAAAATGGTTTTAGAGACAGATGCGCCCTATTTAGCACCGACTCCCAAAAGGGGAAAGCGAAATGAACCCTCATTCATCAAATACACTGCACAGAAACTTGCCGATAGCAAAGAATTACAACTTAAGGAAGTAATTGATATTACTACGCAAAACGCGAATAAGTTATTCAAATTAAGCTAAAACTATTGACGTCTGAGCAAATTTATCAATTACTGTGATATAAAAGTATAAGTGATTGACAAATATACAAACTCTCAAGCGATGTCATTCCGGACCCCGACCCGCAATCTCACTTTTAAGGGCATTATGCGTTGTTTCGTTTATATTTAGAAAGCATATTGTTGGGAAAAGCACCTCGGTTTGTAAGCTTTGCCAGCGCTTTGGTTGGCTCCTGAATCAAGTTCAGGAAGACGTCGTTTGGGGAAAAGTGAAGAACGTTCATAGGCCAATCCATGCTTTGGTACCAGTTCCCAATTCGTGTCGACCCGATCAGGTCGGTCATCCACAAAACGTTGTATTAGCTGTTAACAACTCTTTTTAGTATTAAATAATGTTTGAAATAAACACAGGTTAAACGAATTTTTTAATTGTGAGAATATGAGCGTTTTTTCTTAATACGTTACCGGTTCTGTAGGAGGTCAGTATGACTGAATGCCTAGTTTCTCTAATATTGGATATTTGGCTATGATATTTTGAGGTACCCTCAAATGAGCAAATTCCGTACGAAATGGATGATCAACCCGAAGCTTTCGAAACGCTTTAGCTCGCTCATTGTTTGATAAATCGAACAAATCTCGCAACGAATGATCATATTCCATTATTGGGTGAAGTCGTTGTAAAATAGCCGAAAGCGAATCATTTTCAGCAGTCAAATCGCTTATTTTCTCGAACTGATCCTGTCCGCTGTCTTTTGGTATATCAAAATCAAAATGATCACAGAGTGCTTCGCAGATCATCCGTGTGGCATTTTGTTTGGCCTGATAGGAATAACCGGCAATGTGTGGAGTAGCAATAAATGCATTTTTAGCCATTTCAATGGAAAATACAGGTTCGTTTTCCCAAACATCCAGAATAAAGCTATTGAGATGATCACTTTTAAAATGCGATGATAATGCTTTTTCATCTATTACCCCGCCTCTCGAGGCATTGATAATAAGAGGATACGATTTACCACGTAATTTTTCGTCGTCCAGCCAATGCCAGGTCGCGTATTCACCGGTTTTATTAAGTGGAACATGAAAAGTAAGAATATCCGCGTCGAGCACGTCTTCTTTGGAATCTGATTGAAACCCGGTTTCCCGCAATTCCCTTGGTGGATCATAAAGAATAGTCTCAACCGAAAGATTCTTTAAAATCGAATTGACTTCAGTTCCCACATGACCAACTCCGACGATTCCAACCTTATGATCCGTTAAATCAACAGATTGAGAATCGGCCCAAAGTAATAGGGAAGTTGCGATATATTCAGCCACCGCACGGGCATTGCAACCAGCTGCAGATGCGAATTCAATACCCAATGAGTTCAGATGAGGAATATCAACATGATCTGTACCCGACGAAGCTGTACCAATGAAAGTGAGATTATCTGTTTTAGAAGGCAATACCTGAACATTAATCTTGGTCACGGTGCGAATAAGCAGTGCGGAATAATCATCCATATTTTCCGGCATACCATTGTTTGGATCGTATAAGGTGAGGTTAACTTCAGGAGGGACAAATTGCTCGAGTTGAAATATATTTTTATCGGCTAATACGTTAATCACAAAAAGGTCTTTAAATAATATTTATAAATGAGTTTAGCATCAAAATAAACAGAAATGAGCGTATTTAATAAGTGTTATTATTATTTATTTTGGAATGTATTTATCTAAAGGAAGGCTTTGCAAAACCAGGGCTTTTGTTCAAGATCAAAGCTTGAGCGACTTCGGAACCGCAGCATATTAGCCATATGTGAGGATTTCGAAGTCGCGAAAATGCAGATATTGGGCAAAAGAACGATTTTGCATAGTCTTCTAAAGAACGGTTTTGCAAAGCCTTCTTATAATACGGAAAGATGATGTTAAGTTATTTCATTAAATTAAAAAATGGCAGTAAAAATCTATATCTGTTAATTTTTTTCATAGATTTAAATGATAATATTGAGTTAAGTGTTTTTATCAAAAATACGTTTAAAAGAAATTATATTTATGGAATAGATTATGATCATAAATGATCCAAATGATAAATTATTTAAATAAGATTATTGAAATTAAAAAAATATTTGTAAGGATTTTTAGAATATTATGCAATTATTTAATATGGTATCACTGATACGAAAAAAAAGAGACGGAGAAGTGTTATCTGCGGAAGAAATAGGGTATATCATTGAATCATATACAAAAGATCGAATACCTGATTATCAGATGAGTGCCTTTTTAATGGCTTCTTATTTAAAAGGGTTAAATGATTCTGAATCGGCAGCTTTAACAAAATCTATGCTGCATTCCGGTCAAGTACTCGATTTATCAGATATTTCAGGGGTAAAAGTGGACAAACATTCCACCGGTGGTGTTGGCGATAAAGTCTCGTTGCTTCTGGCTCCTATCGTAGCAAGCTGCGGGGTACCCGTTCCAATGATATCCGGCCGGGGACTTGGTCATACTGGTGGAACACTCGACAAACTGGAATCTATAACGGGTTATAATGTCAATATTGATCTGAATCGTTATCGCGAAATTTTAAAAAAACATAATATGGTTATGGCGGGACAAACCGAAGAAATAGCTCCCGCCGATAAACGAATTTATTCCCTTCGGGATGTAACGGCTACTGTAGAATGCATTCCACTGATAGCAAGCAGTATCATGAGTAAGAAGCTCGCGGAAGGTATCGATGCTCTCGTTTTAGACGTTAAATATGGAAGCGGAGCATTTATGAAAACAGTTGATGAGGCCACGAAACTGGCTCAGAAACTGGTGAGTATTGGTGAAGATTTTGGCAAAAGAACGATCGCGTATCTGACGAATATGAATGAGCCTTTAGGATATAAAATAGGTAATTGGCTCGAAGTTGAAGAAAGTATTGATGGTTTAAAGGGAAATGGGCCGGACGATTTAATGACCGTTACGTATCAGCTTGCGGGCACAATGATTTATCTTGGAGGGGAAGCGGAATCCATAGATGTTGGTGTTTCAAAGAGTAAGGAAAGTGTGGCATCGGGAAAAGCCTATCAAAAATTTCTTGATAATGTTGAGGAGCAAGGCGGAAAGTTAGATTATGTTAAATCGCCGGGAACGTATCCGAAAGCGGGGGTAACATTCGAAATCAAAGCTAATCAGAATGGTAATCTTCAGGAAATGAAAGCTTTTGATTTTGGAGTGGCTTCCCTTGAATTAGGTGCCGGAAGACATTCCAAAGAAGAGGATATTGATCCGACAGCAGGAATAGTTTTGCATAAAAAAGTAGGTAATAACGTTAAAAAAGGTGAAACAATCGTTACCTGTTATACGAACAATAGTGATATAGTAGATAATGTTCGTAACATGTTGAACGATGCCATTACAATATCTGATTCTAAGGTGGCTTTACCAACATTGATTTCGCATAGAATAGATAAAGACGGTATATTGCAATTATAGAACCTTTAATGTACAATAGAAACAAAAACTTGAAGTACTCAAAGCTTTAAGAAGTAACTATCAAAACTAAGAATTAACAACATTATGTGGAAACGATTTGTTCGAGCAATCAAATCTCTGTTTGGTGGACTGGTAAGTTCAATGGAAGATCCCAAGTTGATTTTGGAACAAAATATAAGGGAATTGAATGATCAGGTTCCTAAAATGAATGAGAATATCGCTACAGTGAAGGCGAATTTGATGATGCTCCAAAAAGAAGCTAAACGGTATCAGGATTCCATATCACAATACACAAATAAGATAAAATCGGCTATTAAAGCGAATAGAGACGATATTGCGGAAAGTTACGCATTACAGCTTGAGAAAGCCAAAGAACATCTGTCGAGTACGCAAGATCAGATTGAATATGCAAAGAAAGCGTATGAGAAAGCTTTACAAGTTAAGAAAGCGTTTATGCGTGAAAAAGATCGTAAAATTCGGGAGGCCCGAGAAGCTCTGCGTGCCAGCGAGCGATCCGAATGGCAAGCTAAAATTGCCGATACGCTGGAACAGTTTGAAGTCGGCGGCATTGATGCAACGCATGATGAAATGATCAATCGTATCAACGAGGAATCGGCACGTAATGAAGCCCGGATGGAACTCGCACTAGACAGTATTGATACGCAGGAAATGGAAATTGAAGTTAGTGCTGAGAAAATGAGAGCTTCTGAATTAGTTAAACAGTTCAAAATGGACATGGAGAAATCCGGAAATTCGGAAGAAAAACCATTACTTGACAAAGATAAGGAAAAAAGTCAGGATAAAGAGCAATCAGGTAACAAGACGATTGGTAAAGAAAAAACTAAATCTTGATGACGATGGATCTAAAAGAATATGAGCAAATAAAAGAGGAGTACAAAGTTCACTACCAAAAGGTAAAAGAACTGCGGAAAAAATTGAATGAACTGAAACATTCTAAAAAGGTAAACTCCGCCTTAGAGCAAATGAATACCCAGGATTTGCTCAATTCTTTTGATCAGGTTTTACATAATTTCAAAGAAAAAGTAGCTGTTGCCGAAGCCCGGTTAACTGTTGCGCTGGATAATTTAATCCCTGATATTGAATTAGATGAGGAGCCTGAAAAGAAGTCTCCATCAGACGCAGAAAAAGAGGAGGTTGTTCGACGACAAAAAGCGCGTGAGACATTAAGTATGCTCAAGAATGAAATGGGCATGCTTCATATGGAAATTGAAGAGAAAGCGAAAGAGCTGGACGTTTCCAAAACTATCGGATCGAAGCAACACAAAGCATCAGAAAAAATCTATTCAGAACCCGATTCCGTTAAAAAGGTAAAAACTATTGGAAGAGACGATAAAGATAAGGAAGAGAAATAATGTCCGAAGATCAAAATGTAAATTATACACGTGAAGCATTTCTGAATCCGATCAATCTCGGATTACTGTTAGCGTGCACGATTACAGCCTTTCTGATCAATAATGAAGGGATTATGCCAAATGTGATTTTGAGTATGGCCTTCGGTGTGGAATTACTGTATTTAGGAATTATTCCAAATTTACCCAAGTTCAGAAAAAACGTTAAAATTAAAAAACTCAGAGAACGGGATAAATCACTTGAAGATAAGTCTCTTTTTGAAGATCTGAGTCCGGCCAAACAAAAGAGATTCCTGGTTTTAAAGCACCTAAGCCGGATGATAAAGCAGAATTTTGATAAAATGCCTTACACGTCGCAGGGCTTATTGGCAAGTGTTCATAATAAAATAGAAGGCCTGTTATCTAATTATTTAAATTTACTGGATTTATATAAACGGTATGGGGATTTGGTCAATTCAGATACGAATGTACAGTTAAAAGCCAAGATTGAAAAAGCTAAAGAAGATATTGATAAGGCGGACTCCGAAAAGCTGCGCAGCATAAAATCAAGACGGTTGAAAATATTAACGAAACGTTTAGAAAGACTTAAATCGGCACATGAAAAATTTGTAATATGTGAATCTCAATTAGAGACCATTGAAGATGCCGTTCGTTATATTTATGAACAATCAATGACGATGAATGATCCAGAAGAGCTTGGTTATCAACTGGATAATTTGCTTTCGGAAGTTGAAGAAACTTCTACCATTATTCAGGATATTGAAGGAGATGTTTATCCCCATTATAATATTATGGACACCGAAGACGACTTAGATGAAAAAGATAAAGAAGAGATGCATAATTCCGGTGTCAAAACAACGAAAAGAGTGAGAGAATAACTATTATGAGTTCGAATCGGTTTGAAACCCTATTGCTTGATGTCGATGAAAATATTGCTACATTAACGATTAACCGGCCTAAAAAGTTGAATGCTTTAAACAAACAAGTTCTTGATGAGCTTGATGCGGTTCTTGATAATCTTTCGCAAAATGAAGAAGTAAAAGGAGTGATTATCACAGGATCGGGAGATAAAGCGTTTGTAGCCGGTGCGGATATTTCTGAATTGGAGAAATTAAACGAAAATAATGGTAAGGAGACATCACGAAGAGGTCAAAAGATTTTTTCGAAAATAGAATATTTCAATAAACCGGTAATTGCAGTTGTTCATGGATATGCATTAGGGGGCGGCTGTGAACTGGCTATGGCTTGTCATATTCGTGTTGTAACTCAAAAAGCAAAATTTGGTTTACCGGAAGTCAGCCTTGGTTTGATACCAGGTTACGGCGGTACGCAGCGCCTTACACGACTAATTGGCAGAGGCAGAGCACTCGAGATGATTATGACAGCAAAACATATCGATGCAGATCTGGCTTTAGCTATGGGGCTTGCTAATAAATTGACGGCTGATGCAGATGAAGCCATGCAGGAAGCTAAGAAATTGATGTCTGTAATATTATCCAATGGTCCGGTTGCTTTGAAACAAGCAATTAAAGCTGTAAATGCCGCTTTTGGCGATACGGAGCCGGGATTTGAAAAAGAAGCAGAGCTATTTGGAGAATTATTCAATACTCATGATTTTAAAGAAGGAACAACTGCTTTCTTAAATAAACGATCACCAAAATTTACAGGGAATTAAATAGAGACTTTGGAACCTCCGTCTAAAATGGAGTCGCGCAATGAATGAGTGGCTCCTGATCATACTTACCATTTTATTGAGTGCTTTTTTTTCGGGTTCAGAGATTGCGTTTGTTACTGCGAATCGTCTGAAGCTTGAGATAAAATCACGTCAAAATTCACGTGCGGCTCGATATCTCAATTATTTTGTTCGACACCCGGAAACATTTCTGACAACGACATTGGTCGGTAATAATATCGTAAATGTGGTCTATGCCACACTTATGACGTTTTTTCTGGTAGGACCCATAAGAAATGCTTATCACGCTATTTTGGGTGGCTTTCCATCCGAATTTAGCATTTTACTTATTCAAACGATGGTCGCATCACTGATTATTATGTTTTTGGGTGAGATTATCCCAAAAGCGATTTTCCGAATACATTCAGATTCATTGATTTATATTCTATCTATACCATTGACTTTATGTAACTGGATTCTCAAACCGTTCATATTTGTGTCAAATGGCGCTTCCAAAGTGTTAATTAATATGTTTGGCGCGGAATCTGATAATGTCGAACAGCTGTTTCGCCGTCAGGATATCGAAATGATGCTGCGTGAATTGCGCGAAAATGGGGCCAACACGGATATCGATAAAGAGGATACCGAGATTCTTAATAACGTTCTGGAATTATCCAGTAAACGGGTTAAGGACTCTATGATACCACGTACCGATATTGTGGCCGTGGAATCCAATACAAGTCTGGATGACGTGTTGAGAGTCTTTATATCCAGTGGTTTTTCAAAATTACCGGTTTATCAGGAGAGCATTGATAATATCATTGGAGTGGTTTTTGCTTACGATTTATTTTTAAATCCCAAATCGCTGGATGAAGTTATCCGGCCGGTAAAGATGGTACCATCTTCACAAAAATCCAAAAATCTGTTACAGGAGTTTCGGCAGTCAAAAATATCACTTGCCATTGTCATTGATGAATATGGCGGAACAGCAGGAATGGTAACGATTGAGGATCTTTTAGAGGAAGTTGTTGGTGATATTCAGGATGAATATGATACCGATGATAATATTATTAAGAAACTTACAAACAATACGTTCGTATTAAGTGGTAATGTTGAATTGGAGGAATTAAATGAACGATTTCCCAATATTCACCTGCCTGAAGCCGATTCAGAATATGAGACGGTAGCCGGTTATATTATTAATGAGATAGGTCGCATTCCCAAAGTGAATGAGGAAATCCTGATTGGGAATCATAAGTTTATCATCAGCAAAGCGACCCCGTCTAAAATTGATACGGTTAAGCTAATTTTAGTCGATTAATGGATGATATTTAATAAAAGATAATGTTAAGGAATCAGGTCTTTTTAGGGTGTTAATTAATTTGTAATTGGAAGGTATATGTACGATCAATATCCGGTATGGGCTCGGGAATTAGCCTTTAGGTATTTTAGTAAAACAATCAATCAGTTCATTCTGCATGGAAATGTTCGGGATTTCACAGCTTTAAAAAATGAAAATAAAACGGAATTTATTCGTCTGAAGACATTTTTGTCAGATGAAATATTCGGCTCCCGGGATATTGTGCTTTTTTACGATCGTTCATCGGGCATCCAATTTCGCGATAAAAAGAGTATGACCGATTTTAACCGTGCCGTTTCAGGATATGATAGTCTGGCTGGGACGGAATATGAGAAGAAACTTCCGAAAGACCCGGTTCGGGTATTCTCACTTTTAGAAAATTACTTTCGGCTGCGGTTAGGTGAACAAAAAAGTATCGCTTTTATTATCGATTATGCCGAAACGATCATTCCGATGGCAGAGGGTGGGATGTCGAGTCCGGATGATCGAACGGCTCTGGTGTATCTGCAACGCTGGGCCCATGATCCGTTATTATTAGCATCAGATTTCTCAACCGTATT
>DATFMK010000426.1:0-5345 GCA_035267005.1 Balneolales bacterium | reverse complement strand
AATGTAACAGCTACTTTTATTAAGTAGATAGATTATAAGCTTAAACGAACCTCACGTTTGGTACGTTGATTAAGCATTTTTAAATTCAACGCAGAGCACGGTAACATTTCGCAGCCCGTTTTTAGACTGCTCAAATTTGAGAAAAGCGTTATTATTTACAAGGTATTTTTTTCAATATGATATGTATCGTTTCTTGTAGTTTATGTGAATAATTCGGGTTAACATAAAGGGCACAGGTTATATAAATAAGGTGAGTTTGAGATAAAATCTTTTTTAAAAAGCGTTTTAAATGGCTACTTGACACTGAAGATTTCTCCACCCCCGCTCGAAATGACGTGAAATGGCGATAGATGATGTTGATATTTAAGAATACCGATCAAAAGCGTCATCTCGAACCCGCTTTTTGGGTGAGAGATCTTATAAACGTAGATACGGACTAAATAAGTCCATATTCATACCTATCATTCTATCGGACTCACGTTAAATACAGGATTATTAAATCCGGTAACCCCTATCAGTGTCATTTCGGAACACGATTCGGAATCGCTTAAAAAAGATTGATCTGTGAATCGGATTTTTTCTGTGCCTGAGTCACTTTAGGCTCTACCACATTAACCTGATTGATATGCAGCATTTCCGGCACAAATTTTTTCTCATAAATTCTCTTGGCAATGCCGTCCAGTGCTTTTTCGCCCTCCTTGGTTATGCGGAGCCAGTTATGTTCATCCTCTTCAAGAAACTCGAACTGCTTTAAATCATTAATGATGAGGAAAGCCAGCTGACTCAAGGTCCCCGTATTATTTTCTATAAACTGACGATCGGCTTGTTCATTGGGCGGTTCTTTAGCCATCCCGAGAATATTCAATTCTATTTCAGTTAGCGGAAAACCTTTGCTTCCTTTTGTAAGCAGTCTATCCCAGGTCTCCTGACTATAATACAAGCCAAACCACCATTTCGCTTCTTTTACCAACTTATAACTGACATGACAAGCGAAATAATCGCCAGCAGGCGCTTTTCTCGGTTCCCCTCTTGATCGATACAAGGAAACAAGCGTTGCAAGATCTAACACATTTAGATTGGGCGGATATCGGAAATATTGATCGGTTCTTTTCAGCATGCCATTTCACACTCCATTAGAACAAAGAATAATTATTTTTTCTTTTTGGAAATTAAATCCACTGCTTCTTCCATAGTAAGTTTATCAGGTTCTAATGAGTTTGGCAAGCTAATATTTTTTCTGCCGTATTTTATATAGGGTCCGTATCGGCCGTCCATCACTTTGATTTCCTTACCATCGGATGGATGGGCCCCTAATTCCTTAATCAGACTTGAACTTTTCTTCTTTCGTTGTTCAGACAACTTCAGCAATTCAACAGCCCGGTCCAGATCAACTTCAAGGACATTATCATTTTTGGTTAAAGATGCGAATTTGCCATTGTGAACAACAAAAGGTCCGTAGCGCCCAACCCCAGCTTTGACTTCCTTACCGGTTTCCGGATGATTACCCAGCGAACGGGGAAGCTCAAGAAGTTTGAGTGCAGTCTCAAGGTCCACCTCTTCCGGTTTCATTCCTTTAAGAAGTGAAACTCGTTTAGGTTTTTTATTTTCTTCATCCTTCATTCCAAGCTGAACATACGGTCCGTAACGGCCGTTTAAAACATAAACATCGAGACCCGTTTTTGGATCCTTACCCAACGATAGAGGTCCTTCTTCAGAACTTTTTATTAACTCCTTGAGTTTGTCCACCGTAATATCACTTGGCGTCATATCCATCGGCAGTGATGTTGAAACGACGTCACTGTTTTTCTGAGTTTGAATATATGGTCCAAAACGGCCCACAAAAATATCCATTCCATTTAATCCTTCAACAGGCAGATCGATACGCTTAGCATCTTGTGGAACAATTTGGGATTCCTGCTTTTCGACTTTATTTCGTAATCCTTCATCGCCCTTGTAAAAGGATTCCATGTATTCTTTCCAATCTTCATTGCCCTGCGCGATATCATCCAGTTTATTTTCCATTTCCGAGGTAAAGTTGATATCGACGAGATCAGGAAAATGTTTCTCCAATAACTCGGTAACCGCAAAAGCCGTAAACGTTGGCACAAGCGCCGAGCCATCCTTATTCACATATCCACGATCCTGAATAGTACTGATTATTGTCGCGTACGTACTTGGTCGGCCGACACCATCCTTTTCCAGTTCCTTCACGAGTGAGGCCTCTGTAAATCGCGCAGGTGGTTTGGTTTCATGCGATTTCGATGAAATTTTGTGACATTCTAAATGATCATCGGTTTTTAAAACAGGTAAAGGTACTTCCTGATTTTCCAGCGCAGAATCCGGATCATCACTGCCTTCTACATAAGCACGAAAATATCCGGGAAACAGGATTGATTTGCCACTTGCCTTAAAACGCGCAGTTGTCTTATCCTTTTTAGCTTCGATGGTTACATTGGTAAATTCCAGTTTAGCATCAGCCATCTGAGTGGCTACTGTTCGTTTCCATATCAAATCGTATAGCTTAAGCTCCCGGCCCTTCAAACCGGAACCTTGGGGAGTGATAAATTTGCTTCCCGCCGGACGTATGGCTTCGTGGGCTTCTTGTGCTCCTTTTGATTTTTTGGTATACCGACGTACCGTTTTGTGCAGGTAATCATCCCCGTATTTCTCCTTCACAGCGCCTCGAGCTGCACTGACGGCCTGTTGTGACAGATTGGTGGAATCGGTACGCATGTAGGTAATATAGCCGTTCTCATACAGTGTCTGAGCGATACGCATGGTATCCCGTGCCGAATAATTAAATTTCCGGTTCGCTTCCTGTTGTAATGTCGAAGTAATGAACGGCGGTGCCGGAGAGCGTTTCTGCGTTTTCTTTTCGATATCCGTTACATTCCAATCAGCCTCTAATAATTGTCCTTTGAGATTTTTCGCATCTTTTTCATTCAAGAGAACAACGGCATCCGGATTTTTCAATTTTCCGGTCGATTCATCAAAATCCTTACCATTGGCCAGACGCTTTTTGTCCAAATGAGTTAATTGGGCTTTAAAATTTTTCTTGGTACTAACCGGAGATAATTCCGCTTCCAGATCCCAATAACTACCACTTTTAAAACGGATACGCTCCCGTTCCCTGTCAACTAAAAGCTTGACGGCGAGCGATTGTACCCGGCCGGCTGAGAGTCCCGGAGCAATTTTCTTCCATAAAAGAGGTGAGAGCGTATAACCCGCTAAACGATCAAGGATACGACGTGCTTCCTGCGCATATACGAGATCCATATCCAGATCCCGAAAATTCTGTAAGGCTTCCCGAATAGCGCTCTCAGTAATTTCATGAAACACCATCCGTTTAATCTTGACTTTGGGTTTCAATACTTCGGTGAGATGCCATGCAATGCCTTCCCCTTCACGGTCTTCGTCAGTGGCAAGTATCAACTCATCGACTTCGGAAAGTTTTTTCTTTAATTTCGTTACCGTTTTTTTCTTTCTCGAAGAGATCACATAAAGAGGTTCAAAATCCTTATCAACATTGATACCCAGATTTGCCCACTTTTCTTTTTTGTATTTGGCTGGTATTTCCTTAGCGGAAGCCGGTAAA
Source organism: Balneolales bacterium (assembly GCA_035267005.1). Lineage (GTDB taxonomy): Bacteria > Bacteroidota > Rhodothermia > Balneolales > DATFMH01 > DATFMH01. Next base: position 1,750 of record DATFMK010000426.1, on the reverse strand, counting down.
TCGCGCACGTGGCCCATCGACGATTCCACTATAAACTGATCCGTCAGGAATCGTCTAATAGTTTTAGCTTTGGTCGGCGACTCTACAATTACCAATGATTTCATTCAAATTCTTTCATTCTTATTAACACTGAAGCCGGTTTAAAACCGGCTTTAACTATAATGATTTTAATAAATCTATAACTTTATCACCATGGTTCTTCGTATCTACTTTTTTTATAATACCAAGAACTGTTCCATCATTATCGATCACGAAAGCGGATCTCGAAGGACCTTCGTATGTTTTTCCATACATTTTCTTTTCAACAATCGAATCCGTTGCTTTAGAAAATAGATAATCAGGATCAGATGCCAAAACATATTTTATTCCCAGCTTGTCCGCATACTTTTTATGAGAATTGCAGGTATCTTTGCTGATGGCAACAACATTATACCCAAGCTCATAAATTTTATCGGCATACTCAACAAGGCTTCTGTTCTGACGATCGCAGCCACTGGTGTTGTTTCTCATATAAACAGATACCAGTGTGGGACGCGTTAATAAGTCTTTAAATTTTTTTTCAACTTCGTTACCGTTTTCTACAACTTTAAGTTTGAAATCAGTATTGATTTTATCCCCTACTTCAATCATATAATCTCCATCAACGGGTTAAAAAAGTACACGTTCATCCATTTAACCCGAGATCATATATAAAAGTTTCCGATTGCCAATAAGTCAATTATTAATCGATTTATTAGCTGCTTTTAAAAACTTTATGAAGATTTTCTGCAGAATTCTCTAAGCTTCCGCAAACGGTATCGCACAAATCAAAAATACTGCGATCTTCAATATAGTAATACACATGTAAACCGTCTTTACGACGATTCACCAGACCATTTGAAGCCAAAAGAGAGAGATGTTTAGAAATATTAGCCTGTCCAGCACCTGTTTTTTCCACTAAATCCTGAACACACTGCTCACCATCTTTAAGCAAGTATAAGATCTTTAGGCGCATGGGTTCTCCCATCAGTTTAAAACGATAAGCAACATGGTCGAGAGTATCTTCAGTCATTTTTGCCATATGACGATCTCCTTATAAAGTATCTTTTCTCTATTTATAATTCGTTAATTAGGATAAACCATTCACTATCACTCCGTTATAACGCGAAGTTAACATTTAAATATATCTATATATTCATTAAAACAGTAACTTCTGATTTAGCTCAGCCATTCATAAGCGGTTAGCTTGCAAAATAATAAGTAACCCTTTTAAGTTACTATACTATATATTCCGATGATTAATATAATTTAATCATGCCAATAATTGTAATGGTTGATATTGTACTACCATCTTGAACACACAACCTCTCTCGCACAAATCCTCATCACACTTGATGAACGGACTTTGGCTGATATATACATATTTTTTAGTTAAAACGTCAATTAACACTTGAAATTGTCTTACTATTAAAATAAATAGTTATACAGTATTATGAAATAAAGTTAAGCAATTGATACCTTAAATACCTAAACAGGTTATTTTTATATGTATCTTGCTTTATATTAAATGAACCAGGTTTAAGTTTTTATAAAATAAATAGTTATTACTTTTATCGTGCAGTCATTCAGTTTCTATTCCTATCACTGACTGACTGAATTACTTATTTAATCTAAATTCCGAATTAAGATATGTTTTTAGAAACTGTTAAAACAGAAGGACTAAGTATCTACACTTACCTCTTTGGTTGTGGGGATGAAGCAGCTGTTATTG
>DATFMK010000425.1:0-3378 GCA_035267005.1 Balneolales bacterium | reverse complement strand
TCAATCACGCGGCCTTTGGACTCCCTGTCTATCCCGAACACTTTCGGGACCGGCCTCTCGACCGACTACGCAAGACTCGGTTCCGGCAACTGGTTAGGCTTTACCGGACAGGATTGGGTACCTGAAGGCTTCCTGCGCAAGGTTTCAAAGAACATAATCGTTAATCCCCCTTTCATGGGCTTAACTTGGCGCAATAACCCGGATTATTCACCAAGAAATTTTGTCGTGATCAAGGCGAAGAGCATGGGAAAATTTCACAGTTTTTTGACGGCCTCAAAATTGAGGAATACATATATTTAAATAATTTATGAATAAACAAATTGATACGTGTTATTTTTATTATTAATGTGAATAATTCGGGTTAAGTGTATGACCTAATCACTTTATTACTCACCTTCCATTTTATTTAATTTCTTTTCTAATCTAAGTGCTTTAAATCATACATCATCTTTTCAACCCAAAAAAGATTCTATTGGCAAAGAAACCGGATTATTCTCCATCCTACCGATCATAAAAACGGAATTATTAAAATTAAAGACCGTTAAATGTTAGCCTTATATAGGCTGTAAACAACATTTTATAATTTTTTAAAAGCATCAAATCCATATTCTTCATACATTCCTTTTATTAACTGAAGGGTTTATCAATAATATATCATTAAATTTTCGGGGTTTTGTGCAGACTATTAATATTTATTTAGGGAAATTTTAAAATGACGGTTAAATATGAGGATTTCCATAAATGATTTATTAGCTGATAGTGTGTTGTTCTATCTGTAAAACCCATTCTTTATTTTAACAATCTAAATTAAAACACTGTTTATTTTAAGTTTAAATGGATTGGCTATTAATAATTCAGTACAGGATTGCTTACATATACATTTATTATAAGAAGCCTATGCAAAACCGTTCTTTTGCTCAATATCTGCATTTTCGCGATTTCGAAATCCTTACATCCCGAAAGCATTCGGGATGCTGTGGTTCCGAAGTCGCTCAAGCTTTGATCTTGAATAAAATCCCTGGTTTTGTAAAGCCTTCTATAATCTAAAAATTAACTGTTTCAGACGGGTATTAGAAGAATACATATCCCTTAAATCATAGGCAGTCATATTAATAGAATAAGAGAAGTAGACAGAGCAATGCTTTACTACCTAATAAGTACATCATCGATTACTAATAATTATTAAATCATTACAAATGAAACACTCATTACGGCGATTATTATACACGGCATTATTATTAGGATTCGGATTTGGATTCTTCTTTTTAGTGAAACCCGATTTTACAACAAATCATAGTGTAAGAAAAGAAAAAGTTGGGAAAGAACACGAACAGGAAAAAGAGAAGTCAAATAAAAGAAGAGAAGAATATTTCTTCAGGATGTTGCGTAATCCTGCTACGAATTCCATACCTAAAAATGTAAGGGCAAGTGAACTGGCTTATGCCCGCCATTTGATGAATTGGCAACAGATGAATGTCAGATATTCCAGTTCATCGACCGCCTCTGTTACCAATGCTTATACCTGGTCTCAGGCAGGACCCTACGATGTCGGCGGTCGAACCCGTGCACTGTCAATTGATATCAATAATTCGAGTCATATTGTAGCTGGTGGGGCCTCAGGGGGTATTTGGGAGTCAAAAGATGCCGGTCAAACATGGTCGTTGCGTAACACAGCTAATCAAAATTTAAGTGTTACAGATGTTGTACAGGATCCATTGAATCCACAAGTTTGGTATTACTCAAGCGGCGAATATGATAATAGTATGTCCACACCCTACAAAGGAACCGGAATCTATAAATCTACTGATAATGGAGATAGCTGGCAGGTCCTTTCATCAACTCAAGTACCGTCTGATACTTCCTATTACAGTCCTTACCAATATATTTCTAAGATCGCCATAAGTCCAACAACGGGTACACTATTCCTGGCAAGTAATAATTTTGGAATATATAGTTCAACAGATGGAGGTCAATCATTTACTCATTTATTGGGATCAAGTAATGATCACAATTATACTGGACTCGCAGTAAGTAAAAATGGATATATCCTTGTAGCATTGTCTGCAGACGGATTTTCTTCAACACCGATTAATGCTGCGGGACTGTATTTATCTACAGATGATGGTCAAACATGGAAAAATATAACTCCAAGTGGTTTTCCATCGTATTTTGAACGTACGGTCATAGCATTCGCTCCATCTCAACCCAATATAGCTTATACCATGACCTATGATGGAAGTACGACAAAATCACAATCTAAAATAACATTCTATAAACTCACTTTTAAAGGAGATACACTTTATTCTGCCGATAACCGATCCGCAAATATCCCCAATTATGGTGGTAAAGTTGGTCAGTTTAATGTGCAGAATAACTATAATATGGTAATTTCTGTAAAACCGGATAATCCCGATTTTGTTGTAATTGGTGCTACAAATTTATTTCGTTCTAAAGATGGTTTTTCAACAAAACCAACTCAGGATTATGGATGGATTGGTGGATATGACACTGCGAACAATATCAGTGGTTATCCCGGTCAGCATCCGGATGAACATATCGCAGTATTTGATCCCAGTAATCCCAATCATGTTTGGTTAGGCAGTGATGGAGGAGTAAGTTATACTTCAGATATAACGACAACCAGTACCTCTGGTGATCCGGTCAACTGGATCAGCGAAAATCATGGATATTTGGTTTCACAGTTTTACATGATATCAATGAAAAAAGATTCCACTGATAACACCTTGCTCGGTGGAGCTCAGGATAACGGATCACCATTTTTCAAAGCAAGTACTAATCTTAGCAGTACTTCGCTTGATGTTTCATCCGGTGATGGTATCTATGCCTATCTTGGTACTAATTACGGTTATGCAGGTTCAGATAATGGCACCGTCTACAGAAATAAGTATGACTCAAATGGAGATATAACAATAAACACACCTTATACTGATGTGACGCCACCTAATGCTTCTAACCAATTATTTGTTACTCCATACACGATTGATCCAAAAGCTGAAAACATTATGTATTATTTAGCCGGCGATTCACTTTGGAGAAACACGCATGTCACTGGTTCATCTCCTAAAAATTACTGGTATACAGTGAGCAAACTGAAAGCACCGAGCCAGTATGTTTTATCAAGTCTCAATGTATCTCATAAACCGGCGCATATTTTATATGTTGGAGCTTCTACAACCAACATGCAAAGTACTACGGATCTACCGATTGTTTACAGAATTGAAAATTCAGATACGTCCTCAACCGTCATAAATCGTGGAAGTTCTCAATTTCCAGCAGGTGCTTATATCAGTGATATTGCTGTAAACCCAATGGATGCCAATAAAATAATGGTTATTTTTTCCAACTATAATGTTCCCA
>DATFMK010000424.1:0-2177 GCA_035267005.1 Balneolales bacterium | reverse complement strand
CCCTTGAACAAAATTTTGAACTTTTGGGGGATATTGACGCGATTCATGCCAAAGCCGGACTATCCATTTATCTGAATGCGGAAGTTCCCGCTTTGTCTAAAACGGATAAAATAAATCTGCATAATACTTACAATCCGCTCTTATTACTCAAAGCATTACATAACAAAAAGCTAAGTCGTAAAGACGTTGTTCCGTTAAATCTGGAATTAACCGCTGATGAATGTGCCCTCATTATTACGGGTCCGAACGCAGGCGGTAAATCAGTAGCTATGAAGACACTAGGACTCTGTGTGCTCATGTTGCAATCTGGTTACGCCATACCCGCTGATCCGGACAGCGAGCTTCCCGTTTTTAACGGACTTTTTGTAGATTTGGGTGATGATCAGTCCATTGAAAACGATCTGAGTACTTTTTCATCCCGGCTCACCTGGATGCGCGACACCCTCGAAAAATTCCAACCGGGAAGTCTTGTATTAATAGACGAAGCCGCAAGCGGAACAGATCCGGAAGAAGGTTCGGCTCTTTATCAAACATTTATTGAGCATCTCATTGAAAAAAAAGGCCGTATTATTGTTACCACGCACCATGGTAGTTTAAAGGTTTTTGCCCATCAACACCCCTCGGTAATTAATGGATCGATGGAATTTGATCAACAGCATCTCTCCCCGACTTACCGGTTCAATAAAGGTCTGCCAGGCAGCAGTTACGCTTTTGAAATCGCAGCACGACTCGGACTCGATAAAGCGTTATTGGATGATGCCAGAAAACACCTGGGAGAATCCAAGAACACTCTGGAGAGTTTAATTCTGGAGATGGAACAAAAAATGCAGGAAGCGGATCGCTTGAGAGAAGACTCCCTTTCACTTCGTAAAGAAGCCGAAACCAAACGTCGTCAGTATGAAGAGAAGCGGCAAAAAATCATCAAGGAACAAAATAAGATACGTGAAAAGGCTCTTAATGAGGCCCGGGATATTATTCTTAACGCAAACAAACAAATTGAAGAAGCCGTCGAGGACATTAAGAAACAGCAGGCGGATAAGCAGACGATTAAAAAGGCCCGTAAATCGATTCAAAATTATCGGGGATCTATTGATGAAAAGATTGAAGCACTTGAAGAAGAACGGGAACCTAAAGACAGCTCGGAACCTCCACAACCTGGGGATATTATTCGATTAAAAGATGGTAAAAGCACAGGCGAATTGGTCGAAGTAAAAGGTAAAAACGCGGTTGTGCTTGTAAATGGCATGAAAATCAGAACTAAATTTAAGAATCTTGTTAAAGTAGAAAAGCCACAAAAGAAAAAACCGGAGCCTAAAATCAAGGTATCAACCTATGACAGTGGTGATACGGTTCGTCCGACATCAACAAGACTCGACCTGCGTGGTTACCGGGGCGAAGCGGCTTTAAAAGAAGTCACTCAATTTATCGACAAAGCACTGGTAGCCAATCTGAATAAAATCGAAATAATACATGGTAAAGGTGAAGGTATTCTTAAAAACCTAATCCATGACTATTTGAGTCAGCGGCCGGAGATAAAACATTTCGAATTAGCGCCATGGGATCAAGGTGGACCGGGTTGTACAATTGTCGAATTGTGACTTAGTTAAGCGAATTACAATAATTGTAATTGAGATCAAACGTTATTGGTAAACCAAAGAGAACCATAGGGTTCACAGAGTGCACGGTGTTAGAAAAATTTGTTCATTCATATCAAAACACTTTCGACGTCATCCCGAACTCTGATCCGGAATCTCCTCGTTAAAGCCTTGTTCAGGATAAAAATAGAACCAAAGAGTACACAATGTTTTTACAAAGAGAGCACAGTAATATCCAGAATGACTTCTTTTATTACTTTAACCCGGACTATTCACCAAGAAATTTTGTCGTGTCCCGAAAGCTTTCGGGATTAAAAATGTGCCTGAAACGTACATGGGTACGTTGATTAAGCATTTTTAATTTCAACGCAGAGCACGGGAAAATTTCGCAGCTTTTTTAGATTCCTCAAATTTGGGTAATGACTAAATACTTACAAATTATATATTAATAATACTATAAGTGCTATTTTTATTATTTACGTGAATAATTCGGGTTAACTTAATTCGTTTAATTATAGCCTTATTCTTTTACATATCCACGTTTTTAAGATCTCTCACCTAAAAAAGGATTCGAGATGATGC
>DATFMK010000423.1:0-5991 GCA_035267005.1 Balneolales bacterium | reverse complement strand
TTTTTATCCTGTATCCTTTTGGTAACCTGCCGGATATCATTCAGGTTATTGACCTTGATTTCCATCTCAGAAGCTTCGGTGGGATCGAGCTGAAATAGATTACGAGCATATTTACGATCCATAAGTACCTGTGCATCATCGAATTTATCGATACCGGTTTCATAGATTCCGGCTAACCGAAATTGTTTGAGATTCGGAAGGTTAACAGGAGAAGGCAAACCCTGCATGGCATAGGCCGTCAGGACAGAACCAATATGAGCATCTAATTCTTTCGCTAATTTAACGCCCATTACTACACCTGGCAAGTCGGTGCTATCAGGCAATAAATCAAAATGACCTTTAATGATGTATTTCTTTATGGATGTAATGTTCCCTTTCGGACCAATCCCTTTAATAAAGGTTCCTTGTATTTCATTACGGGTCTGAATCATGCCCTGACCGATTACCGCGGCCTGTACATCTTTAACACCGGGAACGTTTTTTAAAAATGTTTGAAGAGTATCGGCACGGTAAATTGGATCATATCCATATTTTTGCACGGTGATATGAGGTCCGTATCCAAGTATTTTCCCTTGAATAGTGGATTTAAAACCATGAACAATTGAAAGAGCGATGAGCAAACCTCCGGCACCAATGGCAACGCCGGTTATTGCCATTGCTTTGATAAACGATAAGAATCGGGATCCTTTCCGTTTACCTCTGAAATACCGCTTAGCAAGGAACCATTCAAAATTCATAGATTTCAAAAACAGCAGGGGTGCTAAAACACCCCGATTTAATATTTATTCAGGTCTCATGTGTGGGAAAAATAACACATCACGGATAGATTCCTGATTGGTCATAATCATGGCGAGACGATCGATACCGATGCCTAAGCCAGCTGTTGGCGGCATACCGTATTCAAGGGCACGCAGAAAATCTTCATCGAGCGTCATGGCTTCATCATCGCCCTGCGCGCGCAGTTTTGCCTGTAATTCCAGACGTACACGCTGATCAATCGGATCATTCAGTTCAGAAAATGCATTACATATTTCTTTTCCATTGCAGATACCTTCAAAACGTTCCACCAGTCCTTCTTTTTCACGGTGTTTCTTAGCCAATGGACTCATTTCAATGGGATAATCGGTGATGAAGGTAGGTTGAATGAGTTTCGGTTCCACGTAGGTACCGAAGATTTCATCAATAACTTTACCTTTCCCCATGGTTTCATCGATCTCAACACTCAGTTCATTTGCGGCATCCTGCAATTGTTTGAGATCCATGCCATACAGATCCTTACCCGTCTCATTTTGTATGGCTTCCAGCATTGGAATTCTTGGCCATGGACGTTTGAAATCGATGATATGATCACCAACGGGCACTTTGGTCGAACCGTGAAGGCTAATAGCCACTTTTTCGAGTGTTGCTTCTACAAAATCCATCATCCATTTATAATCCTTGTAAGCTACATAGAGCTCAACTTGTGTAAACTCAGGATTATGGAAACGGCTCATTCCTTCATTTCGAAAGTCTTTTGAAAATTCAAAAACGCCATCATATCCACCAACAATGAGGCGCTTTAAATAAAGTTCATTAGCGATTCTCAGATATAGCTGCATATCCAGTGTATTATGATGGGTAACAAAAGGTCGTGCGGCGGCACCCCCATAAATAGGTTGAAGGATAGGCGTTTCCACCTCAAGATACCCTTCATCCAGCATGGCACTTCTCATTGTCTGAACCATGAGCGACCGTTTACGGAAGACATCCCGCACCTCCGGATTCACAATCAAATCCACATATCTTTGACGATATCGTTGTTCCCGGTCTGAAAATGCGTCGTACACCTTTTTCTCACCATCTTCTTCAACCTCTTTGGGGATAGGAATGGGTCGCAGCGTCTTGGATAGAAATTCAAAATGTTCGGCATGAATCGTGGTCTCGCCAGTACGAGTTTTAAATACGAATCCTTTGATGCCAATAATGTCCCCAATATCCACCAGTTTTTTGAAAACCTTATTGTACAAATCCTTGCCCACATCGTCTCTTCGGATATAAACCTGTATCGAACCAACCGAATCCTGCAAGTTGAAGAAAGAGGCTTTTCCCATAATTCTCCGGGTCATGATTCTTCCGGCAACAGAAACGCGTTCGGGATTTTCATTTTTCTCTGTTTTCAGAAGTTCCGGTTTCGATAAAATTTCTTCAGATGTATGGGTGACATCAAATTCATAGGGATAGGGATTGATCCCCATTTCCTGTAATTGTTGTAGTTTTTCGCGTCGTTGTATTTCTTGTTCGCTTAATGTAGACTCGTTTTCAGCCATGAACTATAAATAAAGATTATTTTCTGAATTTTCGATTTTCAAATATTATTAAACAATAGTAAAATTACTGTCAGTTAATCCGGATTATTCACCAAGAAATTTTGTTGTGTCCCGAAGCTTTCGGGATTAAAAATGCGCATGAAACGTACAAAAGGGTACATTGATTAAATATTTTTAGATTCAACACAGAGCACGGCAAAATTTCGCAGCTCTTTTTAAACTCCTCAAATTTGAGGAAAACTTTATCTTTTACAAGATATTGTTTTTTCAATATGCTATGTATTGATTCTTGTAACTTACGTGAAAAATTCGGGTTAAATTGATCGCATATTCTATGTGCAGACATACTCAATCTCAATCGTAACGTATAAAGTATGTCTATAAATTGAGGTAAGATAAGGTCTAATCGGGAGATTTACATATTCAGTTTTATTTTAGATTTAGAAATTCCGATTAATTAAAATTGTAAACGCTTTTTTGAAATACAGGTAAGGATTTTGTTGATAGAATCCTTATTATTCTGTTAATCAAAATTTAATGATACGATTCTAAATGTATAATTATAGATAATCTTTGACTGATAAAGTATTAGATATAAAACTATTACCCACCATCAGGGATGAGTTAACTATTGGGATTACTGATATTTGTTTTGATCTCTCGATAGACCATTTACATCAACAAGAACAGGATGAACTGTTAACAGGCAATGTTACCGAAAGAAGAAAAGCGGAGTTGATGACAGGCCGCGTTCTTCAAAAAGAATTAGCCCGTTTGAATAAGTTGAATCCCGGTCAATTCTATATTAAAAAAGATAAATTGGGAAAACCCATCGGTTATCATGAAAAAGCGAAATGTGGAGTGGCGATTAGTCACACCAAATCTATGATCGCAGGGGCACTCAATTTAAAAGGAGAAGTTGGTCTGGACATCGAGCAGAAAAACCGTAATGTTCATAAAGATATCAGAAATCGAATTCTTACCGCGGAGGAACACGATTCATTAAAGACCTACGACACTATCCAGATTTGGACGATAAAAGAATCCATCTTAAAACTATTAGGGTCAGGTTTAAGAATCAGTATGCGTAGTATTCAGGTTAAGCCAATAGATAAAGAAAGATTCCAAAGTATGGTATCTGAACGTCCAATCTTGATATATTCATATAATATGGAAAAGATATGGTTAACGATATCTCTTTTTGATGATTGAGGTGATAAAGTTTTATTAATATTACTAAAGTAACATAAGGAAATTAAAAACATTTATTTATTGCCGTATGAACATAATATCATTTTCAAAAGAAAAAATTAAAGAGGGACTTGAAAAAGCCAAAAGTAAGGATATACAGAAGGGCGCGAAGATACTTTTTGCACCAATCAGGATAAATGATGATAATTTTGAAGAAGCTTGTGAAGTTTACGCAAGTATTATGCCCGGAAATTACGATACGGTCGTCATATTGGAAGGGGTCAATCATGAGCTGGAGAAAAAATTACCACTGCCATCGGTGTCGTCTTTTAAAACACCATTTGGTGAAGTCCCGGTTAATGATAAATTAAGAAACGAATTTTGCGATGAAGAAGATGATTTTTTCATTGATGATGAGGCACTGGATGAAACCCTGAGCATTTATCAACAACTTCCGATGCTCCAATGCACTCTCAATGATTTTGATGTCGTAAGTATACAAATATCCAATTATGAGCGTACATCGATTATTCGTGAGCTGACATTTGTTTTGGATGAGGTTTTATTATCAAAAAATGCATTGATCGTCGTATGTTGTGAAATGGAGAATGATCAAAAAGAATCGCTTGATCGTCTCAAACAATATGTAATAGATGGACAAATATCGAATCTTTTTAATATCATCAATGTCTCAACCACAAAAATACATGGTCGTTCGCCGTTTCTGGTAGGTCTGATGATCGCGAGTAGTTGGGAATTAACGTTGAATTTTAACGAAAGTAAAAATGGGAAGTTTAAAAAAAGTTTAATTACCGGTTATGCTTCCCTTCGAAAAAATTAAGAAGAGGATTCAATGTCTGAAACTGATATTACAGATCTGACTGTAATTGGTATGGGAGCCTTGGGACGTACATTACTCAAGGCTCTTTATTTAAAAAAGGGTTCTGTTAGAAGTGTTTACAGCCGGGACCAGCACAAAGCGCGAAGATGGGCTGATGAGGTAGAAGCGGGGTTTTCGGGTACCTTTCCTGAGGAGCAGAAAGAATTAGGTGAAATAATCTTCATCTGTGTTTCCGATGATATTATTGAACAGATCGCTCAAAAATTTGCTGAAAGTAAACTTGATATTTCAAATAAATTATTTGTTCATTGTTCCGGCACTAAGCCTGCGTCAGTAATGCAGGCGCTTTCTTCTAAAGGAGCTAAAATAGCGTCATTTCACCCTTTGCAAACATTCACAAAAGAGTGGGATCCGGAACGTTTTAGTGGAATCACGATAAGTTTGCAAGGGGACGAGAATGCAATTCCTGTTCTCGAGGCCATTGCAAAAAATCTGGGCGCTAATCCCGTTCAAATAACGGAATCGGATAAGATCAAACTCCATATCGCCGCTGTCGTGACCTGCAATTATTTAGTTACTCTTGCAGATGCAGCTTCCGTATTACTTGAATATACCAGTATGGATAAAACGGATTCGGAAAAATTGCAAATGCTCTTTCCTTTAATGGAACAAACGTTTCAAAATATAAAAATGAATGGACCCAGAGAATCGCTAAGTGGTCCGATTAAAAGGGGCGATATCAAAACGATTCAGGATCATCTCAAAAATATGAAAGATCTGCCGGATATCGGCAAGGTTTATGCATGTTTGGGATCGTATACCGCTGATAGATTACTTAAACAGCATAAAATGTCTGAATATACCCACTATCAAATGAAGCAGTTATTTGATAAACGCAATAATAAACCAGATGAGTAATTCATCATCGAATAAAAAGAACTTTTTTGAGAAAGTGTATCAAGTGGTCGCACAGATACCTTATGGAAGAGTAACGACTTATGGTACTATAGCCGCATATCTTGGTGCGAAAAGAAGTGCCCGGATGGTTGGTTGGGCGTTAAATGCCACAAGGGATAATCCTGAATACGGTCATTTACCGTGTCACCGGGTGGTTAATCGAAATGGCGAAGTAACGGGGGAAAGATATTTTATGGGGGATATCATGTGTGAGCGGTTGAAGCAGGAAGGGATTGTTTTTATTGATGAAAATACAGTGGATCTTGTAAAATTTATTTGGGATCCATCAAGAGATTCAAATTTTAAAAATGAATCATTCGACTGATAAATGATGGTGATGAGGAGTCACTTCATCTTCATTAAAGGTATCGTAAGATCTGCATAAAACAGTGGTGTTTTTAACTCCGGACTATAACCGGTAGCAATAAATCCATAAAAGGATAAAAAAGGTCCTGTTGAAAGTACCATTGACCGTATACCAATCGAATTGATATGGAAAAAGTGATAATTGGAAACCATACCAACAGGTAAATCCATGGCAAAAGAATCGTACCTGTAATAGGCACCAAAAGTTACCCCACCATTCTGATTTTTGACAACAGGGCGTTGGAAGATCAACTGACCACCGCCTCTTAAAGATAGCTGAGCTGTTATATAGTAAGGTCCTTTAATCCTGGCTGTAAAGTTGCCACTGAA
>DATFMK010000422.1:0-4523 GCA_035267005.1 Balneolales bacterium | reverse complement strand
AGGGTGAGTTTCAGGCTGCTGAAAAACTCACGGACGCCGGTAGGGTGATTGGCGAAGTCCCGGCCGCCTTACTAATACGGTTTCTGCAAACCATGCGTGAGATGAGCGGTGAAAATAACACGTTTACTTTCATACCCGTACCCATAGAGATCTTGGAAGCCTTCACAAAAGGAAAGAATGAAAGCGGGAAATAGGAATGCAGAATGCAGTAATGTAAATCATTTTTTAGGTGATATAAAAATAGCCTTATTAGGTATTATTATTTAAAAAATCACACCAAGGTTGTAGGGGCAATTCATGAATTGTTCCTGCAACACAAATAAGATATCTGCTCCTTATAACATATCTTTTCAAAGCTGTAAACGAAGTCCAATTCGGCCAAGACCGACAACCGCACCCGGGATAGTATTTAATTGCACATTGAGAGGTTCTAACATAAACAAAATTGCCGTTGATCAGGTCGGACGAAAACCAATGTTTAGATCCAGTCCCAATTCGGCTCCTCCGACATATTCTCTCTTGGAAATAACACTCCCGTCAGGATGATCATCATTTTTAATAAATTCTTTTCCCTGATAATAATAAAATCCCAAAGCACCTCGGTAAGCCAGCCGGAATTGGAAATTGCTTTTCGTCTTTGTCCCGATGATACCTCCACTTGCCATTAATTTCGTGTTAAAGTAATGTTTATAAACTATTTATCCACTAATACCGTCTCCATTATTCCAATCATAATGAATGATTGAAGTTCTATACTTTATTTGCAAGCCGTATGAAGTGGCGCCTTTATAGTATCCAATTTCGGCTCCCCAAACTTTAAATGCATTCAAATTAAACAATCCGAGAAGATAGTAATCATTTAAATTCGGGGCGTTCGATGACATCAATTCCAAAGTATAAAGAGGTTGAATATACCGCCCTCTCGGATCCACATAACTTGAATCCTGAGCCAAGGTGCTCAGTGGCATAAAAACAAATAAAATTAAAAAGGAACCAAATGACTTCCCCATGAAATCCCCCCATTACTCTAAATACCTATATTTTAATTAAATACCCCGCCTGTAATTATAAAATTAATGGTATCTAATCAAATAATATTCTGGTAATACCTAATAATCTTTCCAAATAGTTACCTTTTTTACTTTCACAAAGTTTTACCACTATGTAACCATAAACATATTCTAATATTGAACTCTCCATTTGAATAAATAGAAATATATTGTTAAGGTTAGAGAGTTATTTTTATGTGCATTTCTTTAAAACTCGTTCCAGACATTAGGAGGTATTTATGAAAAAAGCTCGTCTCTTTCTTAATAAAAAGATTATTCTATCTTCTCTTTTTATCGTATTCGCCACAATATTATTAATGAGTTGCAACAACCCGTTAAATGTTAACTCTGGCCAATCAAATAGTCCCGGTATAAATGGTAATAGTGCTGGTATAGCCCAGCAACAGGTAACCCTTTCGATGGATAATCCCGCTATTAAAGCGATTGTTCCCGTACAAAAGAAATATACACCCGAACTGATGAAAAAAAATGGTGTGGTCGGAACCGCCATCGGATTAGATAACAGTGGAAAACCGGCTATTCTCGTTTTAACCCAAACCGATATTCAGGCGCAGGCAAAAGCCAAAGGAGAGCCGCTTCCCATACCGGCTAAATTGGATAATGTGGCCGTACGCGTTTATGTAACCGGTAAAATCACAACTTTACAACCTCTAAAAGGAAATTCAAATCATGGCGGTGGTAATTCAGGCCATGGACCCGGAGGAGGAAGCGGAACAACCGTAAGTCATACAGCAATTCAATCCCCACCGATAGCATTAGGAACATCAGGCGGATGGGAATTCGATAATTCCAATGGGTACTGCTGCTCCGGCACGCTCGGTTCCTTAGTTACCGATGGCACCAATCAGTATATTTTGAGTAATTTTCATGTTTTCTATGGTGATGTCGCTTCAGGCGGAAATAACCGAGTGGCCACTGGTGGTGATCCAGTCATTCAACCCGGACTCGTCGATGTAAATTGTGATTCCACCCAGGCCCAAAAAGTGGCCAGTTTGGTGTCCGGCGGCGGTAGTCTTTACAATACCACCACTCATACGTGGACCAATGCGAACATCGATGCCGGTATCGCGCTTGTCAGATCCGGGATGGTGAAATCCGATGGCTCGATACTTGAAATAGGAACCATTTCTAAAAATACCGTGGCGGCTTCTATCAATCAACCTGTCAAAAAAAGCGGAAGGACAACCGGATTGACAACCAGCTCCGTAATCGGAATCAACGCAACACTTAGTGTTTCCTATGATGATGAATGCGCGGGTTCCACTGTTCATACGAATAACTACACCGGACAAATCCTTGTCGATAATAAAGGCAGTAAATTTCTGGATTCGGGTGATTCCGGTTCCCTGATGGTTGAAAACACAGCCACCAATCCACGAGCTGTAGGGTTATTATTTGCCGGTAGCAAAAAAGTAGCTGTTGCGAATCCCATCAACGAGGTACTTAATTATTATTCCCAAAAATTCGGAAACACTTTTACGATGGTAGGTCAGTAAAATCATAATCAGATTACATGAACTATGCCCGTTATAAAAGTAACGGGCATTATTTTCACAAAATTTGATTTTATGAATATTTATAGCTCCACTAAACCCAAACTTCGAAAGAATAACTATTCTATCATAGTATTACTAATATTTTTTCCGCTATTCTTTTGTAACTGTAATTCATCTAATAATAAAGAGCATAATCACATGCAAAAACTACCGATCACAGAAGTGATCAAAAAACATGCTGCTGAACTGATGTCGATCCCGGGAGTCGTCGGTATCTATGAAGGAGAGACCAAAGATGGCAAGCCCTGCATCAAAGTAATGGTAGAAAAGAAATCGAAAGATACGGAATCCCAAATACCTAAAACATTGGAAGGTTATCCGGTCATTATTCATGTATCAGGTAAGATAAAACCAATGGAACAAGGAAAGGGAGACAAATGATATGGACGTGTGGGTTTTCAAGTACTGAAAAAAGATTCTATTTGGGTCGCCTCCATTCTTTGGACTTTAGAATTCAAAAATGTACCCACACACTGTATGTAAAAAAGAATATTTTTAAGCTCTCTGTTACCTTAGAAGCTTTAGAGGTGACCGAACAACTTATGGATTCTAATGAATTTGAAGTCACTTCAAACCAGGTCATGGAACTTGTCTCAAATTCGTCCTGCTCTGCATATGATTGTGAATTCGTGGCTTAAACTAATGATTTGAATATTCAACTGATTACATTTGATAAAAAAATCACCAAAAGATTCCCAAATATTGTCCTTACACCACAAGATTACGTTAAATAATAAGCATTATTGAGGTATAGAGCATCATATAAAATGAAACTTTCAGACATTTAGCTCATTCCCAACCAATATAATCCCATCTCTTTTTGTGCTAATCTGATTTCTTAGAATTGTTTAACATTTTAAAAGTCTCTCCTATAACCCGTATTATTCACCAAGAAATTTAGTTGTGATCCAGTCGAAAATTCACAGCTTTTTTAGCGTCCCCAAAATCGAGCAGCGATTCATTTTTTATAAGTTACTTTATTTAACATGAGTTCGAGATAAAATCTTTCTATAAACGGTGTTTTGGAAGAACTACCTCACTTTGAAGATTTCTCCCTCTGGTCGAAATGACGCGAATGGGCGAAGATCATGTTGAGGTTTAAAAAACATCACTCAAAGGCGTCATCTCGAACCCGCTTTTTGGGTGAGAGATCTTCCAAAAGTGGATATGAAACCGAATAAGTTTATAATTATATCGAATTCACGTTATTCACAACATGATACGTATTACTTCTTATTGGTTACGTGAATATTCGGGTTAATCAAGCTGGACGCAGAGCGACCGTGTTGCATTACCACAGAGCAACGTATTGAGATAGTTTGACAATGCCCTAAATATCTGTGTCCCTTTGGTTAAAATATCCGCGGGAATTCGTATCGTCCGCATTCTATGCTCTATGTAAAAACTCCGTGCCCCTGTGGCTATTTTTAATGCCTGAATCACTGATTCGCGCAGATTAATGGATTTCGCAGATTATCTATAACCTATATTGGGAAGGTATGTTGATATAAATGATTATAGGGTCAACATGAAATAGATTATCATTTTAATACAAGCCTGAAGGGCTTGAATATGAATAGCCACCTGTGAAACGGGTGAAAAACAAATTGTTCATTACCGTAACCCCGAATGGGGTTTAATTAAATCGTTTTGAAGCCCAAAATTATGATAACCTTCCCTTCCCCGCATGGCATACGGGGCTATTCATATTGATCCCTTTCAGGGATCTTTCGAAATAACGTGAGAGTTAGTGGTATTTAATTTTTCAATCCTGAATGTAATCGGATTGTTTAACCACAATAATCAAAGACCATTAATCAAGCTGGACGCAGAGCGACCGTATTGTATTACCATAGAGCGGCGTATTGAGATAGTTTGACAATGCCCTAAATATCTG
>DATFMK010000421.1:0-4654 GCA_035267005.1 Balneolales bacterium | reverse complement strand
ATGCGATTGCAAGGGCACCCAGACACGCATCCCCGGAGTCAGTTTTTCGGAAAATACAGCCGGTACGCGATAGGTAAAAACCTCTCGCACGGCAGTTGGAAAAGCGATATTGGCAAATAAATCGGACATAACTAATAATTTCACTTTTTTATAGAACGCGGACAACACGGACGACGCGGAATTTCACGGATGAATAACAAGAAAAGTAGAAGGCTTTGCAAAACCAGAAATTTTGTTCCATATCAAAGCCTGAGCGACTTCGGAACCATAGCATCCCGAATGCTCGGGATTCGAGGACTTCGAAGTCGCGAAAATGCAGAGATTGAGCAAAAGAACGGTTTTGCATAGGCTTTTAATATAATAAGAAGTGGAGGATTGGACAGCTTTTTTGGAAAGATAAAGTAATCGGTATTCGGCTGCCGGCTCTCAGTTTTATTCGTCCTTTAATGGGTCGGGCGTTTTAGTACTATGGTTGCAACGAAATCGTTATATTGTAGCAACGATGCATATAATGGGAAATATTATGAGTGCTACTAAGAAAAAAAACGTATGGTTCGGGATGAAAGTGACCCCCGAAGAAAAACGAAAAATAAAACAATTGGCTGAGGCGCGTGGAGTCAGTCAAAAGGAAGCGGTACTACAATCCATCGATCAGGCCTTGTCTAAAGAAGAAATAAAATCTAAAAAAGGGTCTTTTTATGATTTAACAAAAGATGTCTGCGGTATCTATGATGGCCCTCGTGACTTATCTACAAATCCAAAATATATGGAAGGATTCGGTAAATGAATACGATCATAGATACCGGACCCTTAATAGCTTATTTTGATAGAAATGATTACTGGCATGAATGGACATCCGAACAATTTAATCGATTGACACCTCCTTTATTTACTTGTGAAGCTGTTATAACCGAAGTTCTATTTTTATTATTACGACAAAATTTAAATCCTGACCCTATTTTTAAAATTGAAAACCGCGGTTTTCTGGTTATTCAATCTGTTTTTACAAAGACTAAAGACCAACGCAACATCCAAAAAATCATAACTAATTATCATGATTTACCGGCCTCATTTGCCGATGCTTGTCTGGTGGCTATGCATATGGATGATCCGAATAGCCGGATTTTTACTCTCGATCATCATTTCAACATTTACAGGGCGGGCCGGAAGAAAATACCGGTTATTATGCCGTAACGACGACAAATGACCGCCCACCGACGATAGGAAAACGCAACTGTCGTCATTGATTCACCATCCTAAAATAACGTGAGTTCGATAAAACCCTCTTTAAAATAGTGTTTTGGAATGAGTAGGTTACTTTTAAGATTTCTCCCTCCGCTCGAAATGACGCGAATGGGCGTAGATGATGTAGATGGTTAACAAATTTCACTCAAAGGCGTCATCTCGAACCCGCTTTTTGGGTGAGAGATCTTATAAGCGTAGATAGGTAAAAATAATTAGAAAATTATTTCGAATTCACGTTAAAATAATGTACCAGAAAATTCATACCTGCTTTATTGGGAACCGGTTGACTTCCATCACGTTTCCCTAATTCCATATCTTTTCCCTGAGATGGCTTGTAAACCGGCCATTTGGGTAAACCCTTTCCATTCGGATTTCCGGTTTTAGCAAAATTAACCCAATAAGATGACATAATTTTAGCCAGTTTATGATCGACGGCTTTCCAGGGACGATTCAGATATTTGAGGTTATCGAGTGCGTAAGGGATTTCGGCAGAATGGAAAGCTTTGAAAAACTTGAAAGCACCTTTCGCGGGTACTTTTCGATCGAATGTGTAGAGAAAAACGTTAGAATGACCCGTTTTGCTCTGCATATTGGCCCAGGTGTAGTTTTGAATAGCCATCAGTAAATCCCGCGTTTCGTGCATTTGTGATTCTTTGGCTTGTTTATCCGTCTTTGCCGGATAATAGGCCAGGAATTGCTTCGCCTTATTTCCGAAAGTCTTACGGGCCATTTCTCTGAATTGTTTGGCCGTAGGAAGTTTCGAGTAAATGGAGAAGGCCGTTCCTTCATTGGCATTCCAGCCGGTAAGAGTTGGGACGTCATTTTGTTTCCCTTCTGCGAATATTTTGGAGAGTCGTTCCGGCAAAACATATCCATCGATATTGGGATTAAAAGATCCTGCGATTTTCTGTAACGTATCTGCCGGAATGTTTCGTAACTGGGCCAGCGTTTTGACGTGGGCTCGTTTCATTAACTGTAACCCTTTTTGCTCCGCCTGATGTAGCATTATTGTCGTATTAAACGGGTCGGAAACCATGCTACCTCCACTTTCTCCAATGGCACGCTCAAATAATCCTTTGGCCAATGGTGATGCAACCAAATAATTAATGCAGAATGATCCGGCAGACTGACCATCAATCGTCACATTATTGGGATCACCGCCAAATGCCGTGATGTTCTTTTTTACCCATTCCAAAGCCGCAATCTGATCCATAAGTCCATAATCTCCACTTGCATGATGATCAGATTCCTTCGTTAAAGCGGGAAGCGCTAAAAATCCAAACACTCCCAAACGATAATTTATAGTCACGAAAACGACGCCTTTTTTAGCCATCGCTCGTCCGTTATATAACGGAACCGATCCGGATCCGCTTTGAAATCCGCCGCCATGAATCCAAACGATAACCGGACGCTTTTCGGATGATGATTTAGCAGACGTCCAAATATTGAGATACAAACAATTTTCACTTCTTTTATTATTGGGAATTAAAAACGGTCGGGTCCATACCGATTTACGAGTAGTATTGGACGGATTCATTTGCTGTTTAAGCGATGCCTGCATACAGTTGTTGCAAAATTGATCGGCTTTCAACGTATCATCCCATTTTTCATGGATCTGTGGCGGACGCCAGCGTAATTCACCAACCGGTGCCGCGGCGTAAGGGATGCCTTTAAATGCTTCAACACCCGGGGTTTTCGTCTGTACGCCTTCGACCCATCCATTCCCAGTTCGAACGATTTTCATTGATTGTGCTGATTGATGCCGCTCACTTTTTTTACATGATATACCTAAAGTCAGAAAAAGAACAATCAAAAGATAAAAGACCGATCTGTGGAAGGGAATGCAATTATGATTACGTTTCATGAGATGGTTACGTTAAATACTTAAGCCGATGGCCGATTTAGTTTTATTTTAATATAAATATTGTGGTTAATAACTCAAGCTGATCTTCATAAGGTTACAATGTAAAAACATGAAATAGCAAGTTTTATAACTTCTCATGTGGACAAAAAATATTACCAATAGCATTGAAATAATTTTGTTAGCTTCGAACTGTATAGAATGTCATTTCCATATTTAGACTACTTGACTACTTTTTTACTTTGTTTGAATTTTGTAAGGTATTATTTGATATCTTTAATGTAAATATGGATTGTAGTGTTTAGATTGTTTCAAATTGAACAATCAATACTATGGACAAAAGCGAAAACATAGAAGAGCTGTACAAGAGAAAATTTGGATCAGCTCCTGAGCGACTGAAAATGGAAATAGGGCATTTCAACGTTTTTAAACTGGATCCATTTGTAGGAGATCATGCCAAACCTGTACCCTATAAAAAACGAGATTACTATAAAGTAATGCTGGTTTTGGGCGGAGGCGAAGTTCATTATGCCGATAAATTACTTGAAGTTAAAAAACAAGCCCTCACTTTTTTCAATCCATTGATTCCCTATAAATGGGAACATCTTGAACAGGTAGATGGTGGATTATTTTGCATCTTCGATGATGCTTTTTTCCATAATTTTGGAGATTTACATCAATATTCGGTATTTCAACCCGACGGTCATCATATCTTTGAATTGAGCGATGAACAGGTGAAAAAAGTTCAGGATATATTTAACCAAATGTTTGTGGAGATCAGTTCGGATTATATTCATAAATACGATGTACTGAGGAACCTGATGTTTGAATTAATTCACTTCGCCTTGAAAATGAATCCATCATCAAGTTTGGAGAATCAGGAAATTAATGCATCACAACGCATTTCGCTTTTGTTTGAAGAACTACTTGAGCGGCAGTTCCCTATAGATGATTCCCATAAGTCATTATCTCTTCGTTCCGCCTCTGACTTTGCCAACCAACTCAATGTACATGTTAATCACTTAAACAGGGCTTTAAGGGAAACCACTGGGAAAACCACTTCCCAACACATAAATGATCGCATCCTACAAGAGGCTAAAGTACTGTTAAAGTACAGCCAATGGAACATCTCCGAAATTGCTTATGCCCTTGGATTCAGAGAAGCAACACATTTCAGCAATTTCTTTAAAAAGCATGTTCAGATGAGTCCTACTGTATTCAGACATGTTTGATTTTCGTAAGTCTTTGTTTGTTTCCCGTATTTAAAGGACTGTATTCCTCTATATCTTTGTTTCAGATATAAAAAAATATTCAATAACCAATCATTACGGAGGTAGTTATGGAAAAACGAACACTTGGTAACAGCAATCTGGAAGTCTCTGCTCTCGGGCTCGGATGCATGGGCATGAGTTTTGCTTATGGTCCGACACCGGACAAGCAGGAGATGATTAATCTCATCCGCACCGCATTTGATCGCGGAATCACATTCTTTGATACAGCTGAGGCCTATGGCCCATTCACTAATGAAGAACTTGTGGGTGAAGCCCT
>DATFMK010000420.1:0-2289 GCA_035267005.1 Balneolales bacterium | reverse complement strand
GTAATTATTGTTCTACTAATTGTTGCAGGTGGATTGATTGGTTGGAACATCTATCTTCAGCAATCAAAAAAAGTAAAGCCTGCCTCTATGGATAAGATGGCATATCCACTACCTGATAAACCATCCATTGCGGTGCTGCCCTTTGAAAACTTCAGTGGGGACCCCAAACAGGAATATTTTAGCGATGGTTTTACCGAGCATATCATTACATCTCTGTCAAAGGTCCCGTATATTTTTGTGATTGCTCGTAATTCCACATTTGCATACAAAGGCAAAGCAGTAAAAATCAACCAAATTGCCGAAGAGCTTGGCGTCCGGTATGTTCTGGAAGGTAGTATTCAACGGTCTAATGACAGCCTGCGTATTACGGTCCAGTTGATAGATGCAATTAGTGGGCACCATTTATGGGCAGAAAATTACGACCGGAAGCTAAAGGATATTTTTGCACTGCAAGATGAAATTTCCATGAAAATCATGGCTGAATTACAAGTAAATATCGCATATGAAAGCCATGGCCGGTATGCCACAATAAAAACGAAAAATCTTAAAGCCTATGAGAAAATATTAAAGGGGTCTGAGCTATTCTTGCGCAGAACAGAAGGAGATTCCCTTCAAGCCAGAAAATTAGCCAAAGAAGCGATTGCCCTGGATCCCGAGTATGGAATTGCCTATACTTTGCTGGGATGGACACATTTAGACGATATCTGGTTCTACCGAACCAAGGATCCCAAGGATCGTGCTAAATCGCTAAAAACAGCCGAGCAGTTGGCCCACAAGGCCATCGACTTGTCTGGTCCAGATCCCACTTCACATCGATTACTTGGCACCGTATTTATGCTAAGAAAACAATACGAAAAGGCCATTGTCGAGATGCAGAAAGCTGTCGAATTAAGCCCAAACTCTGCAAGTTCCATTTTCTTTTATGGATTGGTGCTTAGGTATGCGGGGCGCTATGATGAAGCTATCCCACTTTTGGAAAAGGCAATCCGCCTCAATCCAGTCACACCTGTCAATTATTTGAATAATTTGGCTTGGTCCTATGCATTATCTGAACAATATGAAAAGGCAATCCCATTGTGGAATAAGGCCATAGAACGTAACCCAGATTATCTCTTTGCCTATTCGGGATTAACGTTTACATATCAGTTGTTGGGTAATGAGAAAAAGGCACGTGAAGCTGCTGCCGAAGTTTTGCGGATTAAACCAACTTATTCTACAGCGCAAATTGAAGAATTGGATATTAATAATATAGAACAAAAAAATCGCCTTCTTGAAGCGTATCACAAGGCGGGAATCCCGGAATAGTAAATATAATGATACGCTTCTAATTAAAGCAAGCTTTTTTGCAACTCTAAAACCTTTGATTTCTCCAACAAAGCTTGAATAATTAGAGGCCATAAAAGTTTAAGATATCATCTTTCCCGGTTTTAAGGCTGCTGGTGACGCTAACTGCTATCTATCTGCACTCTTGAAATCATAATAAATTTGTGATATCCGAGACATATCTGCAATAATTTCAGTAATTTTTAGATTGCATATACTGGCAAGATACATGAACCCGGAGTCTTGTCAATTTAGGCGTAAATTTAGAGCATATCTTCAATTTTGCCGGGTTCTCGATACTATAATGTATTGACAAATGACCGATTTCGATTTCACCAAATTCGGCAGTGATTACACCGGAATTATAGCTTTCCCCTATATCGTAATTTGACCTCACAACTTGAAGGATGCAAACGGGGCGAATTTGTTGCCTGTTTTTATTCTTTGCAGAAAAGATCTATTGCCTGATATTACCTTAAACCTTCTGCTCTTTCCATCGAATTCCAAACTTCTTTCCAAAAGCACCGATATTTAGAAAGATTCAAAGTAAATTTGCACGAAAGGATTTCAATCAAATCAAAATTCAAAATTCATAATTTTTATGTGAAATTTATCAGCAATATCTTATGGTTGTGAATATCCGTTCGAACAATATATAAATAGAACTTTCTCATTCCTTTCCCGCTTTTGCATGTCTTAAAATCAATCTGATCAAGGTGCAGGAAATATCATACATCCGCCCAAATCCTTTAAAGTTCAAGTACTTATGTCTACCGATCGAATAATGTGCCCATTTTATTGTATGAAAAACCCTACACAAAAGTTTTTCTAACCATCAAAATTATAGAATAAATCATTTAAAATCAAATAGATATAGTGATCAATAATCTCTGGCATACTTTTTGCTAATATTTTTTTGTAACTACTCTCATAAAACAGATAACCAATTAAGTAATCTGAGGGAAG
>DATFMK010000419.1:0-7784 GCA_035267005.1 Balneolales bacterium | reverse complement strand
ATTCATTCCAGGACGCTGTTTTAAAGAAGATTGTATCTCGAACTCACGTTATTTTAATAAGAAGCCGTGCCAATAAAGCAAATATAATCAGGAAGGTAGAAATGGTGTATTTGCTTGATGAAGAATGTTATGAGGTGGTTTTGAAACAGAGTTTCGGGGATAACGTGCCCAATGGGGACGTTGGGTACGAGGTGGATGGGGCTATTTGAGTCTATTCTTCCTCATTCTCGATCGTTCATTCTCGTTCCATCCGTCCTCGTTCCCAAAGTCCTCTTTGGGAATGCCCATCGGGAAACTCTGTTTCCATTTAAAGGATGTAAAGCCACATGGTTTTTTACCGTCAGTTTGATATAACATTTGACTTATTTTGTTTCCTATCCACGCTTGGAAGATCTCTCACCCAAAAAGCGGGTTCGAGATGACGCCATTGAGTGATCTTTGTTAACCATCAACAACCTCTTCACCCATTCGCGTCATTTCGACCGGAGGCAGAAATCATCAGAGGATTAAGTATTAACTGAGTTTCATTATCACCCAAAATACTTATCCAATGTCTTTCGAACGGTTCCCTTACCGGCGAGGAGTTCGTAGAACATACTTTCGATCTTCTCTCCGAGTCCGACTTCGTACAAATTGACACCAAAGATGGTTTCGTTGGATATGATTTTGGATACGTCCGAGGTTTTATCTCCCAAAGAAACACCTTTGAGGATGGCTTGCAACGAATCTCCCAGGGGATCGGGACTGATATCAAACGGATCTCCATTGTCATCAATCCCAAGCAGATAACGGCACCATACGGCTATGGCAAGGGGAATAGCTGTTAAATTGGCCGGTTCCAGATCTTCCCTTTTAGCATATTTCTTGATCGTTTCACCAAAACGGATACCGACTTTTTGAGAAGTATCGGTTGCTATTCTTGCCGGTGTATCAGGAATGTATGGGTTCGGGAACCGCTCAGTCACTACTTCATCCAGGAAAGCTTTCGGACTGATAATGCCCGGATCAACGACTACTTTCAGTCCTTCTTTATATCCGATTGTCTCAATAAATTTTTCCATTGTCGGATCTTTGACTTCTTCAGAAATGGATTCAAATCCTAATACACATCCTGATACGGCTAACGCGGTGTGTAATGGATTCAGACAAGTTGTCACTTTCATGGTCTCAACTTTATTGACGGTTTCCCGATCGGTAAATATGATCCCGGATTTTTCTAATGGTGGTCTTCCATTCGTAAATTTATCCTCGATCACCAGATATTCCACAACTTCGGAATTCACGAAAGGTGCTACATATGAACTTTTAGAAGTGATAACCGGGTCCATATCTTCAATCCCAAGATCAACTAAAACATCTCTGACCGTTTCTGAAGGTCTGGGCGTGATCTTATCGATCATTGTTAAGGGAAACGTGATTTTTTGTTCATCTTCCAGATAATCAACAAATCCTTGTTCTACAAATCCCCGATTCTGCCATTCTTCAGCTACCGTTATCACCCCATTTTTTAATTTATCTCCATTGTGTGAACAATTATCCATACTCACAAATGTCAGTGGATACTGCCCCTTCTTATACCGGCGATAGGCTAATGATGCGATAATACTCATGGTGTGGATCGGGTTATTGATACCGTTTTCAATATCTTTTTTTATTACCCTGAGATAATTACCGGATTCATCGGTTAGTGCATAACCTTTTTCCGTTATCGTAAAACTGACCATCTGCAAACTCGGGTTTTCAAAAATCTCAACTAAACGACTGTGATCTTTGGGTCTTTTTGCATCCGTTGTTATTCCTTCTGCAATACTTCCAATGACTGATTTGTCAAATTTCCCGTTGGTATTCATGAGCACCAATAGAGAGAGATCGTCATATGGAGTATACATCTTATCCATAACCTCAAAGTCAAAAGATTCTACAGCTATGATACCGGTATCATATTTTCCCAAATTTAATAAGTTTTGATGCAGATTAGCGATGAATGCCCGGAATATATTTCCGGAACCAAAATGAACCCACTCTGGTTTTTCTTTGGTATTTTGAGCAATCTGATCGATATCAAATTGCGGTAATGTAATACCTGCTTTTTTCCAGGTTTCCGCTTCCTGCTTAATACTTTTCTTGTTCAAACGCATAAACTACTTCCCTTCTTTTCGTTTTTCAAGACTATCCCAAATTCCTAACATGTACATAATTCCTAAAGCCCGGTCATATAAACCATATCCCGGACGACAACTTTTTTCCTCACCCCATAAATGGCGACCGTGATCGGGACGTACATATCCATCAAAACCATTATCATGATATGCTTTAATCACTTCATAAACATCCACACTACCATCTTGTCCGCGGTGAGAAACTTCAATAAAATCACCGTTTTCGAAAACCTTAACATTTCGGATATGAGCGAAATGTATACGATCATGAAATTCACGTATCATTGCCGGTAAATCATTTTCCGGATTAGAACCCAGAGAACCTGTACAGAATGTTAATCCATTATACGGACTATCCACCAAATTTAGAAATCTTTTGATGTGATCTCTGCTGCGAATAATGCGAGGTAATCCAAAAATGGGCCAGGACGGATCATCGGGATGAATCGCCATTTTTACATCATATTCTTCACATACCGGGATAATCCGTTCCAGAAAATATTGTAAATTTTCAAAAAGAATATCTTCGGTAATACCATCATATGCTTCAAACAATTGATCCAACTGATCCATTCGTTCCGGCTCCCATCCCGGCATGGTGAAGTCTCCGGCTCCTTCTAATATACTCTCTGCCATTTCTTTTGGATCATCTATGATCGCATCCTTTTCATAAAATAAGGCATTGGAACCGTCGGGTAATTCCTTATGTAGATCGGTTCGGGTCCAATCGAAAACAGGCATGAAATTGTAACAGATCACCTCAACGCCAACATTTGATAATTTTTTTATAGTGTCGATATAATTGTCTATATATTTATCGCGGCTGGGTAATCCTAATTTAATGTCGTCGTGTACATTTACACTTTCTACAACGGCCGGACTAAATCCTTTGCTGGTGATTTGATCGACGACTTCCTGTATCCGATCCATTTCCCAAATTTCGCCGGCCACTTTGTCGTGAAGCGACCAGACCACCCCCATTACTCCTGGTATCTGACGAATATGATCGAGGGTAATGGAGTCATTCCCTTTACCATACCATCTCCATGTCATCTTCATAATAAAATTCCTCTTTTTGATTATAATCTGTAACAATATAGATATATTGATTTAGCACTTTAAATATAATAAAAGTATTAAGCCGACCAACAACTTGATCCTTTTACAGCAGATGAATTGTAAAAATTACGGTACCACTTTATCCAGAAATCATCTTAAAAAGGCTATACAACCAGGGATTTTGTTCAATATCAAAGCCTGAGCTACTTCGGAACCGCAGCATCCTGAATGCTTTCGGGATTCGGGGATTTAGAAGTCGTGAAAATGCAGGTATTGAACAAAAGAATGGTTTTGCGTCCCCTCTAAGACATTCCCTCTCAATAAAACCTTATTTTCACTCTCTCTTCTATTCAAAATTTCATCATATTTTAAATATGAAATGATGTTATCCTTTTAGACGATTCATCATCAAAAAGGATTCTTATGATAGCCAACAAAATATATTTATCATGGAAGTGAATCAGTTGCCATATTACGATATGAAGGATAATCCCACGGGCTGTTGTCCTCGATTTCACCCGGAAGGTTGGAACGAACAGGAATTGCATTTTGACCATAAACTTTTTGTAAAGGCTGTTACACGCAGTCTTTTTCATATCCCATTAAATATGGGAAGGATATTTTCAAAAACATTTAAAGCAATTGAAAAAGCTGGAGCTACAAAAGAAGACGAATTTCTGGTTCTTACCGACGATGTTTCACCGTGGAAAAGTGAACATTATTTTTCCGTTACCAAAAATGTTCCGGGTGAAGAAATGATTTACTTAAATGGGGACTACCTGATGAGGGTTTTCGAAGGTCCTTACAAAAATGCCCGGCTTTGGTACAAAGAAATGGAAGATTATGTCCGGCAAAAAGGTAAGCAACCGGAGAAAATCTACTTTTATTATACCACATGTCCCAAATGCGCGAAATATTATAGGAAAAATTATGTGGTTGGTATAGCACAGATTAGCTGATTTAAACATAATTTTTCCCATAAATTATGTTTGTCCTTTTATCAAACATTACAAATCCATTAAAGATGAAACAAAACTGTATATTTCGTTTTATGCGTTTTATCTTAACGTACAAATAAGTAATGTTACAAAATATACGCATTTAATGGATTTCGAGATTCCTATACTCTACGAAGATAATCATCTTTTAGTCATCGATAAGCCACAAAATATGCCTGCCCAGCCTGATATTTCAGGCGATAAGGATGCGCTCTCATTATTAAAAAGATATCTGAAAAAAAAGTATGATAAGCCGGGTAATGTATTTTTAGGTTTGGTTCATCGTTTGGACCGGCCGGCTGGTGGAGTTATGGTCTTTGCTCGTACTTCTAAAGCGGCCTCACGACTCACTGATCAGATGCGTCATCGCTTTATCAAAAAAACATATCTTGCTGTTGTTCGCGGTAAAACTCCGGTTTCCGGAACACTGACACATTATTTATTAAAAAACCATGATTTAAATATTGTTAAATCAGTTTCTCC
This sequence comes from Balneolales bacterium, assembly GCA_035267005.1. Classification (GTDB taxonomy): domain Bacteria; phylum Bacteroidota; class Rhodothermia; order Balneolales; family DATFMH01; genus DATFMH01. The sequence continues at coordinate 3,085 of DATFMK010000419.1, read as the reverse complement.
GGAAACAAAAAAAGCAAAAAAAGCGGTATTGCATTATACAACATTGGAAACGGTCGGATCTTTGAGTTTGGTTTCCGTACAATTGGAAACAGGCCGATCCCATCAGATCCGGGTTCAATTCAGTAAAGAGGGACATCCTTTGTGGGGTGATTACAAATATGGAAATAATCAGGTAAATGATCACCAAAATCTGGCCCTATATTCTCATAAACTTATCCTGACTCACCCTACTCAAAAACAGAGCATGATCTTTGAAGCGGTTCCTCCTATGCAGTATCCATGGACGGAATTCACATATTTGCAAAAATTGAAGGTTGAGAATGATTCCTGATTTTTATTTTAAAAAAATTCTAAAATCGTAACCTTCTTTTCTCAGTTCCTGAATATCATTTTTGAAAAAGTATTTGATTCTATTTACCGATATCGCATGCGTTATGCCATATTCTATCTGTGAACGATGCTCAATATAGATAGGATCAGTGTATGGTGTATATTCATCATATTTGTCGACTACACTGATATCCGGTTTTAGAAAATATTCATATTTTGCTGTAGCCGAATTGGCCATTCCCACCCATTCAAAATTGGGAACCCCTCCTTTTATAGCCAACACTAATCCGCCGCTAAAACCTTTATTAAACAAAGCATCCATAATAAAGGAATCGTGAACGTCCCGATCAGGTTCGCTCACCAATGCTCGCGTAATCATTTTATAACCTTGCGGATATCCCAGTACATATACAAAAGATGCCCATTCTAATTTCGATGGATCCCCAATCGGTATATCCAAAACGGGAATATTAATATTGCTAAATTGATCGACTCTTGCTCCAAGCAAAGCAATATCTCCTTTTTGATCCATTGCCAGAATCTTAAAATATCCTAAATCCGGTAAAGCAAGCAGAAGATTGACCTGTCTGCGTTTTATCGAAATTGACCTGACATATTGCATATCTGATACATATCCTCTTTTATAATAGGTAACAACGGTATCCGGAAAAGTTAGAATATGGGCGCAAGTTAACAGAGCGATGTTGTTTTTATCTTTATAAATGATTGTTGCTGTTCCACTTGTCGATTGATTTGTATTAACAACCTTGTCGGCATACTTACGAATATTAATTTTATCAATTTTATCTGAAGTAAGTCGTTTATCCTGACTATACACATAAGTACTGTAATAAACCGTACTGTTAACTCTTTTTACGGATTTCATGATACGGACTAACGCCTTGGAATCATTTTTACCGGGAAAAGCAGAATCATATTGATTGGCAGTGACTTTTTTCCGAATCGTTTCTGTAGGCTTAGGTGTGCAAGCCATGCCGGAAGCGAGTAATGTTATCGAAATAAACAGAAATATGACTTTGTAAATTCGCATATATTTTGTCTCTCAAACATGATACTATTTACGTCTTCCGATAATGAACATTTAGAAGTATTTCAAAGTCGTTTATAATCACCTATCTATCATTAACTTAAGCATTTATTTTCTAATATATACGAATTTAAAGCCTAAAAGTTTGATTTTAATGAAAGATAATACGGTCCAATAGATAAATACGATTTTGAGCTAAAAGAGTAAGCAATTAATAAATTATTTGGTAAAATTAAAACTTCATTAAATTATATAACAAGTCTTATTAACTGGTTTTATTGACTTTATACTTATTAAAGGAGGTATTCTTATACGCTCCCGATCCGACAAAATCCAGGAGCTTTGTGAAAATATCCGGTGGCATGTAGCCCGGTTGCTGGGCTATTGGTTTGCCATTCGAATTAATAAAAATGATAGTTGGTAATTTTTTTATACCAAAAGCATTAGATAGGGACTTTTTGGTATAGGTTTTACCATCAAATGTTATTTTTTGATTGGATTCTGTATTAATCCTAACCGGATGAAAATATTTATTTAAGGCCTCTCTGACTTCTTTTTTGGGATAAACATTTCTATCCATTTTTTTACAATACGTGCACCAATCAGCATAAAAATCGACTAAAACCATTTTATGATCTGTTTTGGCTTTTGATAATGCCGTATCAAATGGCTGCCATAAAGTATCATGGTCGACGATTTGCTGTTTTTGATGGATTACCTTATTAGATTTTGAGGGTCGAACATCCGGACCACCGATAAGGCCCATTATTGCTACCAATATGAAAGTGAGAAAACCGGAATAAAATTTAGTCATCAAATACGGTACACCTCTTGTTTTTATTTCCACTCATTTATATAAACGAGAGAAGATGCGTTTTATTGATGATCAATTCTTTAAACGAAAGAAACCATTGCTATCATTATACAAAAAAGAAATGCCTTGATTAGTTTTAGTCAAATCAAGGCATTTTTTTTAAAAACGTGAATTCGAAATAAATTTCTATTTATTTTGTTTCCTATCCACGCTTGTAAGATCTCTCACCCAAAAAGCGGGTTCGAGATGACGCATTTGAGTGATATTTGGTAACCATCTACATCATCTCTCTCCATTTGCGTCATTTCGAACGGAGAGAGAAATCTTCAAAGTAACTTATTCATTCCAAAACGCTGTTTTAAAGAGAGTTTTATCTCGAACTCACGTTAAATAATAGATTTCAAGCTTTATGACATTCGATTAGAAATCCAATTAGCTAAATACTTCTGTTTTGGCACCGGAAGCTTTAACAGATTTTTCATAAGCGATGAGGAATCCTCGTTCACTGAGCGTTCCTATTGGCCGGTTATCCGAACCATTAGCTAATACCGGAATTTCAGGTTCCCCGGATTCAATAAAAAAGTCAAAGGCTTTTCCAAGTGAATCGTTCAAGTGCAGGACATACAAAGTATCCATAATATCAGCTGCAATGATTAATGGAGAACTTTCCTCATCTTTCAACAGATTGCGAACAGCATACAGAGAAATTAATCCAACTAATGCATTCGCATCATTTTTCACAGGAAGGACTAACGCCTCAGATGATGTGAAAGCATCGAGAATATCGTGAATGGGCGTCCGAACATCGATTACAGGCATTTCCGGTACCGGACGGTAAGCGGACCTCACTTTCACACTTTCAAGAACCTCGTGCATGAATTCATCGCGGTGAG
>DATFMK010000418.1:0-2597 GCA_035267005.1 Balneolales bacterium | reverse complement strand
CGAGCGTATCTAAAATCTCAGTTAGATTACCGCCAGTATCCCGTTGTATTGAAACCGCAACAACAAAATATTTCATTTCGCTACAATCCACTCTGTTGGCTAAATTTTTGAGAGCATCTTGTACGCTGATTCCGAAATTGATTTCTGCCAAGGTCTCCGCGAACTCAGGTCCGATTGGGTCTGGAAATTCATCAGCCACCAATTTCATGCCCCCTGTAAAAGCATGTCCAGCTTTTAGCGCTCGTGATATTAATTCAAGTGTGTCTGGTAATTGCTCGTACAACTTATTCATGCGTCTCTTTTTTTTGTACATCAAATAAACGAAAGGTGATGAAAAAAGAAAGGCTCCGCATAATAGACCTAGGTAGTAATTTTTCACTAGGAATGTAGAAAAAACGTATCCGAGTGAACTTAAAACCAGTCCGAGCAAAATATAGTATCCAACATGATATTTGGCGTTGGCTTTTCGAGTCAAAAGAAACAATGATTGTATCCGAGGTGTTTTCTGCAGGATTGCGTCTAATATAGGAATATTACTCAATAGTTTTTTTTCAATTATGCTTGTATTTTGTTGCTCATATGACATTTGTTCTAATGATCCGAGTCTTTTACGAATTGTGTTTCTATTCGGATTTTTGGCATTTTTATAAGCTAATATCAGCAATTCTGTTGTAAATAGAGTTATGAAAAATATTACAACTATAATGTAGGCTAAATGCATGGTTTTACCCCTTTAAAATCTGTTTATTGGGACATTTGCGGTAATTGAATTCCTGCAATTTTCAATTTTTCCATAAAATTTGGTCTTACTCCATGAAATTCAAAGTTGCCTTCGACTTTACCTTCTTGATCAATTCCTTCTTTTCTGTAAGAGAAAATCTCCTGTAAAGTCATAACATTGCCTTCCATTCCGGTTATCTCCTGAAAACTCAATATTTTCCTTTTTCCATCCGCAAGACGCGCCGTGTGAATAATAATATCTATAGCGGAACTGATGTATCTCCTTATGAACTCAGAAGGGATATCTAATTTCGCCATTGCCACCATGGTTTCAAGTCTCATCAGGGCATCACGAGGTGAATTTGCATGGATGGTTGTTAATGATCCGTCGTGACCCGTGTTCATAGCTTGAAGCATATCAAATGACTCTTGACCTCTTACCTCCCCCAATATAATTCGGTCCGGGCGCATCCTCAGACTGTTTCTAAGCAGATCTCTCTGAGCAATTTGTCCTTTACCCTCTATATTGGCTGGCTTGGTCTCAAGCCTAATTACGTGCTCCTGTTTGAGTTGTAACTCAGCTGCATCTTCAATAGTTACAATTCTTTCATCTATTGGAATAAAACGTGAGAGCACGTTGAGCAGAGTTGTTTTTCCGCTGCCAGTCCCTCCTGAGATTATAATGTTGAGTCTTGCTTTAACTACAGCTTTTAAAATCTCTCCTATTTCAGTTATCAAGGTGCCGTACTCAATGAGATCCTCCAATTCGAGTGGATCAGCTGCAAAACGTCTAATTGAAAGCATAGGGCCATCAATGGCCAAAGGAGGAATAATTGCATTTACTCTAGAGCCATCTGGAAGCCGAGCGTCCACCATCGGAGAAGACTCATCAATTCTTCTCCCAATGGAGGAAACAATCTTATCAATGATTTTCATTAAATGGTCATCATCCTTGAACCTAGCATGAGTAAGTTCCAGTTTTCCACGTTTTTCCAGGTAGATCTGTTTATATGTATTAACGAGGATATCTGAAACCTTTGGATCCTGAAGAAAAGGCTCCAAAGGACCAAGTCCAAGCACTTCATCCAGAATCTCAGAAAAGAGCTTTTCTCTCTCAGAGAGATTGAGAGGCATTCCATTTTCTTCTTCACTCAATATTCTCTCAATCAGCCCTCTTATTTCCGACCTAACGACACTATGATCTAGAGTCTCTATAATAGAGAGATCGGTGAGATCTAGCAGACGATTATGGATTTTGGTTTTAAGCTCGAAATATTCTTCGGGCATAAATCTCTCCGAATTCATCGGAAAACTTTCCTCTAGGTTAATTGGCAGATCCACTGTTACCTCCTCACGTTTAGGATTTGAAGATTCGCTTGCATTAACCAAATAGTTCTAACCGAAAAACCTCTTCCTTCCCTTTTTTTGTTGGACTTCACCTTTTGACAATAATTCCGCAAAATGTCCGAAACTTTCTGTAATAGCAGCCTTAGGTGCTATTTGGGATAGAGACTTTCCTTGGTTTATGGCAGATATTGTTGATCTGTAGTCATTGGGTATTGTCCATAATATGTCTTTTTTGATCGCAGCTTTCGCATCTTTTAGAGTAATCTCTGAATTTTTCATGTAGCGATTGATAACGATTTTGATTGCATCATTTTTAAAAAAACCTAAATCATTGAAAGATCTTAAAAGTTTATTGGTATTCGAAAGACAAGGCAGACTTAAAATTGAGATTAGAAGAACAGTATCTGACATTTCTAAAACTTTTAACGAAGTTTCATATAGAGATTGACCCCCATCAACTATTATGAAATCGAACATTTTTTGCATAAAATTCAGCATGTGCTGTACTATTACGGGAGTAGCAGTTCCAT
>DATFMK010000417.1:0-7897 GCA_035267005.1 Balneolales bacterium | reverse complement strand
AGTTATAACTTCGCTGCCAAACAATTTCCGCTGGCGCCACTTTCCATGTCGTTCAACACAAGTATCATTAACAATGTGAATATCAACGCCAGTGCCAATTTTAGTTTTTATGGTACCGACTCAACCGGAACCGTAATCAATAAATACCTTATTAAACAAACCGGACACTTATTACGCTTAACCAATTTTAATGTCAGTGCCGGTACCAGTTTACAGGGTGGTAAAAACGGAGCGCATTTCAGCACTCCCCATTATTACTATCCGGCACATTATAATCCCTATAATCAAACCTTTTTTCACACATTCGATCCAATGTTCAATCGACGACCGATCGAGCCCTTTAATGTTCCCTGGTCGGTTAGCTTTTCTTTCAACTACAGTTGGCAGTACGTTAATCCACACCGAAGCAATAAATCGGCTGTTATCAATGCTCAAAGTATTACGCTGAATCCAACTCCGATGTGGCATTTAAGCACTTCACTCGGTTATGATTTTGTGAAGCATAAACTGACCCCCTCACAATTTCAGATCACCCGAAGACTTCATATGTGGAATCTGAATTTCACATTCAATCCATTTGGCAACTTCAAATATTATTTATTCAGTCTTACAGTCAATAATGCTCAGTTTCAGAGTATCATTCAGAAACTGCCATTACTCAATAACCTGGAACAAAGCAATTCTCCGATCAGTGCCGGTGGCGGCGGCGGCTTTGGCGGTGGATTCGGTGGTGGAAGTTACGGCGGTGGCGGTGGCGGATATTAATCCGTTTATCTTCTGTTCTGCATATAACGCTGAACATATTTTCCAATAATATCAAATTCGAGATTGACCTGATCCTTCTCTTTTTTGGTTTTCAGATTGGTATGTTCATACGTATAGGGAATAATCGCTAATGTAAATTCCAGATCTTCTTCCCGTGCTATGGTTAAACTGATGCCATCCACAGTAATGCTTCCTCTGCCCACGATCAAATCTTTAAATGCATCCGGATAACGAATCGTTAAGAGCCAATTGGTTCCCTCTTTCTCCATTTTTGTCACTGTACCCGTGGTATCGACATGTCCCTGAATGATATGACCGTCAATTCGGGTGTCTAATCGTAAAGCACGTTCCAGATTAACCAGTTCAGCTTTTCTGAGTTCCCCCAATGAGGTTTTGCGCAATGTCTCTTCAACTGCCTGAACGGTGAATATTTCACTACTTTTTGATATCACGGTCTGACACACCCCATTGATACTAATGCTGTCATCTACTTCTAATGCTTTTGCCAGCACGGATTCAACGGATATTTCAATACCGCCATTCAAAGTTTTAATTTGGCTTATTCTCCCCAGATCTTCAATAATACCGGTAAACATAATATTAACCTGAAATAATTTTTAGTGATCTATATAAGTTAGTGGAAAGGTACCGCCAGAAATCAAAAAATAAAAAACGTTATAAAAGATGACTGACCACCGACAACGGACGACAGAGGTTGGGGTTACAGACTTTATAAAACATTTTATTTAATTAGATTTTGGTAATTAGAAATTTCAGAAACGTATTTATAAATGTAATGATTTCGTTTAGTCTCTTAGTGCTTCCTCGTCGTCAGTCGTCTGTGGTCCGTAGTCTTTTAAAAATACCCCGTCATCAGCATATCATCGCCAACTTTTTCCCAGCTGGTATCGTGTAATTCGAGAATTTCACTCATCCGGTTGATACCAAGTCCCAATACGGAACGGCTGCCTCCCCCGAGAAGTTTGGGGGATATGAAGAGATGCAATTTATCAACCAGTCTATTTTTTATCATTGTGCTCGCCAGACGGCTGCCTGCTTCCACTAAAATTGATGAAATCGACATATCCGCGAGTTTAGATAACGCCTGATCGAGATCTGAATGTCCGTCTACTTCAGATACAAGGATAGTGGAACCGCGAAAATAATTCGGTTGCAGGATACTTAACATAGGATCCGCAATTTCATTCACTTTTTCCTTATTGTGTGTGATGATAATCGTCTTTTCCTCATATTGATCGTTAAAGACGTTCAGTTCCCTTGATAAACCATAATCCCCGTCAATAACAATTCGATAAGGCTGACGCCCTTCTATATGTCTCACCGTTAGTCTGGGATTGTCGAGCAGAACCGTATTTCGTCCTACCATGACCGCATCATATTCGCTTCGCCATTGATGGACCATTTTACGTGCTTCCTCACCGGTAATCCACTTTGAATCTCCATCGGGCGCAGAAATATATCCATCGAGCGTTTGAGCTATTTTAAGCGTTACAAAAGGCTTGTGGTAATGGGTAAAATGAATAAATGATTCGTTCAGTCGATGAGCTTCATCTTCCAATAATCCAACTTCAACTTCCTTGCCACTTTCTTTTAACATCCGTATGCCTTTTCCATTTACAGCCGGATTGGGATCAACCATACTCACCACAATTCGTTTTAGCGGCAACTCGGATAACTTCTTAGCACAGGGAGGAGTTTTTCCATAATGAGAACAGGGTTCAAGCGTCACGTAAACGGTCGCGTCGACCAAGGCCGATTTATCTTTAACCGAATCTAAAGCATTGATTTCGGCGTGGGCCTGACCAAATCGCTGATGATATCCTTTTCCAATTACATTGCCATTTTCCGACACGATCACACAGCCTACAAGCGGATTAGGAGCAACATACCCCTTTCCTTTTTCAGCAAGCGATAATGCTTTTTTCATCCATTTTTTGTCTGTCTGGGAAAATAACATTTTGATTCGTTTTTTTGAAAAATCGTGAATTACAAGATGACTCAGTCAATTCATCATAGATAACATGCGAAACGGTATTCAAGTTTATTTTTTAATGATCTGAGCCAAACTTTCTGTGATAACGAACGTTCCGGCAAGAACATTTCAATATTTCACTTCATCTAAAATAAAAAAAGGCAGTCACGGATGTTACCGAACTGCCTTTTCAATTTGGGATATGTACTGATTATTGTCTTTGCAAGATCGAACGGTTATCCGTAATATCGGATTCTTTCTTTAATTCGGTCATCCAAATCTGACCATAGGCACCGGCAATCTGCTGCTGTAATTGATTCTGAATCTTGTTCCTTTGAGCGGCCGTCATTTTAGATGGATCCGCCATGTTACGACTTGTTACATTCACAACAAATACGGCACTTTCACCTTCAATCGGTTCAGAAATTTTATTCAACGGCAGATGGAAAACGGCTCCGATTACGGCAGGTTCCCGACCGCCATTCGGTATTGAAAAGTCACTATAATTGACATCACTGGCTTTTTCAACTTTTTTACCTGTCGCCTGGGCCAGACTTTGCAGATTATTATTCGATTTCAGTTGATTGGCAATTTTCTGCTCAATCTGTTTTTTCCGTTTTTGATTGATCACGATAGGACGAATCTGACCTTTTACCTGATCGAATGGACGAATCCCGGCGGGTGTCTTACTTTCGATTTTAACAACGACAAACTGATCGTTCATCTCTATCGCTTTTGAGATTTTACCCACTTTAGATTCTTTCAGTAAATCAAGAATTTGCCGGCTTTGGCCAATGCCAGGAATATATGGATTCCCTTTGGTTGCCAAAGCGGAATGCACCTTCAGATGTTCCGTTTTGGCTTCATTGTCGAAGCTGCTTTGCTGGGCATAATAACTGAAATCACCCGCTTTATTGGCTACTTTATCGATGGTTTCAATCGGATCTGCTTTAACATCCCGACTGAAATCGACGAATTTAATTTCTGTTTTACCCTTCCGACGACGTTCTGCGATTTTCTTCAACAAGTGCAGACGACCGCCAATTTGAATCACATTACTCACTTCACTCTTCTTCAGTGAAAAGACGATTTGTAATGGTTTCTTCACTTCATCTTTTGTAAACCAACTATCGTTATATGAAGTGGCAGATTGGTTTTCCGCCATAAAAGCCGAATCATTTTTAGCCTTCGCTAATTGCGGCTTTAACTGTTTCATCTCTTTAATTGTCCGCAACGTATCTTTTTTTGTGGCAGCTTTTGAAAACGTTACATATTTAAAACGCCACGACTCTTTCTGTTTAAAAAGATTTTTATGTGTTTCGTAGTAAGTCCGCATATCCGAGGTTGTCACTTGAATCGTAGAATCGGGAATATCGGAATACGGATAACGAACATACTCAAATGAAGCTGTTGAGTTGTTTTTGATATATGCCTGATCGATGGCTTCGTTACTTATTACCATGGCACTCTGAACATAATTGTTCAGCTTTTGACGACGGCGTTTTTGCCGGAGTTGTTTTTCAATAGCAAGCCAGGCTTTGGTATTTTCCGGAGCTTTAATCGCAGCTTGTAATGCTACCCGGTCAAGCGTTCCGTCTTTTCTTTGAAATTGTTGTAAAATGAGCGGATCAGGATGTTTCCCCGTTACCATGCTAACAACCTCTTCATCGGGAACGGTAATTCCGATCTTCTTCATTTTACCATCCAATATGGTATTCATCACCAACTGATTCCAGGCCATATCTTTAAAATAAGCCCGAATCTCAGGAGTAATATCTTTTTTAGTTTGCTGCTGATAATTTTGAATATACTGATTTAACGTCGTGTTATATTCGTGGATAGATATAGATTTACCATTTACGGTACCCAGATTTTGCGGCCCGCGCATGATAGCATTAAACACTTTAGTATCGGCAAGTCCCCATAAGAGACCAAATGAAATAATCAGGACCCAGAATATCCACTTGGTACTGGATCTCATTTTTTCCATTACTCCCATTAAAAAACCTCTGAATGGTGTATGATGTTTCGGTTAAAATTTCCTGACAAAGTCGCTATTATTCTTTAAATAACTTACATAAAGCCACAAAATATACAATATGCTCTTGCCAAGAGCAATGAATAAACGAAAAGTGACGCGACTTCATCCTATTAAAATAAGATTTTTTTTATAAACTGTCTTATGCGATCAGATCAAAATACGCTTATTTTTATGTTTCGAAGATATTTTCTTGGATTTTCGTCAATATGCTTAGCCAATTTCTGAAGATTATACGACAGGCTATCCATATTATTATAAAACGAAGGATCGTTCACAAGCTTGCCTAAAGATCCGTTACCCTGATTAATTTTCTCAAGAATCTGGTTTAATCGGTTAGTGGTCGTATTTAACTGTGTCGACAGAGCCGTTAACTGTTTGGAACTTCTCTGTAAAGAGGTCAATACCGAATCCACTTTTTCCCGGTTGGACGCACTTAAAGTATCCACATTGCCCAGAATGTTTTTCAGGTGGGTCAGGGATTTTGTAATATCTTCATTTTTATTCGCAATCAGCTTGTCCATACTGGCAGAAGCTGTTTTGAAATTGGATGCGGTAACTTTCAAATTTTGGCGAAAGTTTTTTGATAAGAGATTATTGGCAGAGTTCAACAGTTGACTTAAATTATTAGACACCTGAGCTACTTTATCGCCAATCGTAAGGCCTTTTTCCTGAAATTCGCTCATCAGGCCTTCATCGTAGACCCCTTCAATACGATCGCCATTTTTTAAATAACGATTAGAAACGCCTTTTTTAATCACGATCGCTTTACTCCCCAACAGGTCTGTTGATTCAATCATGGCCTTTGAATCGACCGGAATGGCGAGCTTTTTATCAATAGAGAGGATCACCTTAACGCTATCGTTTTCACCTAACTGAATCTCTTTTACGGATCCGATATCAACGCCATTGATATACACATTTTTACCGGAGGTCAGGCCGTTTACTTTCGGGAAATATGAAATGAGCTTGGTTGAAGTACTAAATAATGGTATATCCTTCATTATTCGAAAACCAAGGATACTGATAATAACAGCTCCGATAACGGCCAACCCGATTTTCGCTTCGTTACTGGATAACTTCAATGAATAATCTCCTTACTACGTTTTATTTAATAATTTTGAATTTGGTATTCCGACGCTTTAATAAATTTTTTGAGTCGCTCATGAGTACTGGTCTGCATTTCCTCAACGGTACCCGACCAGCTGATTTTTTGTTGATCGATAAAAGCAGCTTTATCGGCCACTCTCAATACACTGTGGATATCATGAGTTACGACAATTGATGTAATATCTAAATTTTCAGACATATGAATAATGAGATCGTTAATCTCATCCGACGTCTCCGGATCTAATCCTGATGTTGGTTCATCATATAAAATATACGCAGGTTCCATCACTATCGCTCGTGCCAATCCTACGCGTTTGCGCATCCCGCCCGAGAGTTCAGCCGTTGATTTATTCCCGATATCTCCCAGATCAACTAAATCAAGAGAATGTAATACATTTTTACGAATTTCTTCTTCAGACTGATCGGTAAAATATCGTAAAGGGAAAGCTACGTTCTCATAAGCTGAAATAGAATCGAATAAAGCAGCTCCCTGAAACAATACTCCGAAACGCTGCCGCAGCTTTCTTAATTCAACGTAATGCAGATCATAAATATTCACTCCGTCTATAATTACTTCTCCTTCATCGGGATTTAGGAGTGCGTTTATATGTTTCAGCAAGACCGATTTACCGGAACCCGACTTACCGATGATAGCCAAAGTCTGACCATCTTCGATCTCCAGATTAACGTGTTCCCAAATTAAATGGTCACCAAAACTTTTTTTTAGATTTTTGACTTTAATCATATGAATTAATTTTATTCCGGGAAGTCTTAAACGCCGGATCAACCGGTTGGATAACACTTCTACAACAATATGGCTGCCAGTATTAAATCAGCCAAGAGAATATAGATACAACCCAAAACGGTAGCTTGCGTAGTTGATTTACCAACACCTTCGGCACCGCCATGAGCATAATATCCTTTATAACTTGCCACAGAAGTTATGATAAAACCGAAAACGATCATCTTGATCATCCCAAAAGCAACATCCCAGGGATAGAAAAATTCCCGCGCGCCGTGCATAAAAACCGTTGCCGGTAATCGTCCAAAAAGAACACCAGCTGTGATGCCTCCAAGAATACCTGAGGCACTCGCTAATACATACAAAATGGGAAACATCAGGATACCGGATAAAATTCTGGGAACGACTAAAAACGTTACCGAGTTGAATCCCATCGATTCCAATGCATCAACCTGTTCAGAAACCCGCATGGTTCCCAATTCGGTTGCTACACGGGCACCAACACGGCCTGCCAGGACCAAACTGCTTATAGCCGCCGCTAATTCTATCAACATCGATTGAACGACAATAGCTCCAATGGTCGTTTTTGGAATAAATGATGATTGCAGCTGATAAGCGGTTTGAATGGTTAATACCGCACCTGTAAATACGCCGGTTAATAATATAATAGGTATGGAATCGTAACCTGTCTTCACCATTTCCGCAAGCAGGTTACTTCTGTATGTACTTACTTCTGTCGATGAACGAATAGCACGATACAATAATAAACAATATTCGCCCAGATTTCTAAGAATTTCCATGTAAGCTTACTTGAATATTTTTTCGCTTTTCATTTAATCTTTAATATAAGATCTGTTTGGCATTTCATGCGCATTAAATTTCCGCTATATTGATGAATCAATGCGTTCTTATTACAGTGTTAATGCTGTCTTATATCTGTGAAATCAACATTTATAATTCTATTTACATTCATCCTGGGTATAACTTCAGCCTGTGCGCAGGAAACGGTGAATTCAACCTATCGCTTTCTACGATTACCGGTCTCTGCCCGATCTGCCGCTCTTGGGGGCAATGTCGTCTCCTTGCCTGATGGCGACGTTTCCCTTTTCCAATCCAATCCATCATACCTGCAGAAAAGTAGTCAAGATAAGCTATCTCTTTCATATATCAATCATATTTCTGATATAAATATGGCTTTTTTAAATGGTGCCTGCTATCTGTCGGGTATAGGAACGCTTGGAGCCGGAAT
>DATFMK010000416.1:0-2956 GCA_035267005.1 Balneolales bacterium | reverse complement strand
ATATTGATGTTGATGAAACCGGGACCGAAGCAGCAGCTGTGACATCCATAAGTATGGTATTTACTTCTGTTAGTACTCCACAAAATCAAGCTATCCCATTCGTAGCCAACCGGCCGTTTGTCTATTTGATCCGGGAGCGATCGAGCGGGACTATTTTATTTATCGGGAAAATGGAAAATCCGGTTTTATAAACAACTTTTACAATTAGTAATTAGTAATGAATAATGAATAATTGAAAAAACATCTGATGTCTCAGATACATTCATTGGTGTAATTTTGTTCTGAGTATTGTCATACATAGGGAATTTGGGAATCGGATAAGGAATAAAGCCTTTTATTGGCTTTGTTATGAATAAATGTTTATGAGCGTTGATAGATTACTCCACAACGGTCTTTTAGACTAAACGTAAAAGTATGAATTATGTTTAATTGAAAAGTCCTCCTAGTATTGTCATCCCGAGGCACTCGAGGGATCTGATAAGGCTGGGAACACTTAATTGGCTAAGATGTATGAAAAGTTAGTGAGCGTTGTTAAATTTCTCCGCTATGGTCGAAATGACACTTAAGTTCGCTTTTTAAAAGCATTATAAATGGGAAGCATCATCTTGAACCTGCTTTTAGGCGATAGATCTTAAAAGTTCAAATTTTTAGCAAAAATGACAGACCACAGGCGATAAGCGATAAGTTGTCGTCCGTGGTCGGTCGTCAATCGTCATTATTCATACCGTAACGCGTCAATTGGGTTTAAATTTGCGGCTTTCTTAGCCGGATACCATCCGAAAAAGATCCCGATCATGGCAGAAAACACGAATGAAAGCACGATTGAATTTGTCGTAACCTGAACCGGCCACTGCATAAATTGATACACAATATTGATTGATAACAGTCCGACAGCCATACCAATAAATCCGCCTATAAAACTGATTATAATCGATTCAATGAGAAATTGGAGCAGAACATCTTTACCACGAGCGCCAATGGCCAGACGAATTCCAATCTCCCGCGTTCGTTCGGTTACGGAAACGAACATAATATTCATAATTCCGATTCCACCCACAATTAATGATATACTCGCGATTCCAGTAAGCAGGATCGTCAATATTTTAGAAGTAGCGTCGGCAGCCTGTTCAAATTGGACCTGAGTTCGAATGGTAAAATCCGAATTGGCAGGATTCATAATTTTATGTCTTTCCAAAAGAAGATTTTCTACTTCACTTATAGCAATATCCATTGTTTGGTCACTTGTAGCGGATACCAAGATCATGCGAATATACCGCATATTATTCATCCTCTTTTGAACCGTTGAAAACGGAGCAATAATGACATCGTCCTGATCCCTGCCAAATCCATTCTGTCCCCTTTTTTGCAAGACACCGATAACTTTAAAAGGGATTCTATTGATCCGGATATATGCTCCAATCGGATTATTACCGGCACCAAAAAGATTATCAACAATAGATTGTCCGAGCACACAAACTTTCGCTGCTTTGCTTTCGTCCACAGAATTAAAATATTCGCCATCTGCAATTTTCCAGTTGCGAATACCAAAAAAGCTGGAATACACACCGTCGATTTCAGTACGCCAGTTATTTGCGCCATACATTACCTGTCCACTCGTGGTCACTTCACCCGGATTATTCACCAAGAAATTTTGTCGTGATCAAGGCGAAATTAGAAATGCGCATGAGAGGCACTCTTGTGCCTTGATTAAGCATTTCTAATTTCAACGAAGAGCACGGCAAAATTTCGCAGCTCTTTTTAGTGTCCTCAAAATCGAGGATCGGTTTATTTTTTATAAGTACTTTAATTAACAATATGATATATATTGCTTCTTATGGGTTACGTGAATAATTCGGGTTCAGGTGTAACATATTGAATATCCGGACATTGAGTTGCTATAGCCAGAGCATCGGCGACAGTGAGTCTTTGCGTTGTGCCCGCCCCGGAAGCAACCCCTCCATGACGCTGAGATGCAGGAAATATGATAATCATATTCGTACCCAGGCTTTTAATTTGTTCCTGAATACTATTTCGTGATCCTTGTCCGATAGCTAATACAGCGATGACGGAAGCTACACCAATTATTATGCCAAGCATCGTCAGGAAAGTTCGAATCTTATTCTTCCCTAATGAACGAAGGGCAACTTTAAAAAGATTAGTGAATTTCACCTTGATACCTCCTCAAAAAAACCCATTAAACTGTTATTATTAAGGGCTTTTAAAATGATGTTGGAATTTTTCTGAGGTGCAGATATGTTCCATACCACTCATCTAAAAGCGATATTATTTTATTAATAATCAAAACATTACGTTTGCATTAACCAGAATTGTATCTCTTTGATCAAATAGTCATAATAGTTTTTAATATTATATTTTAGACAATGGATCGCTAATTTTTATTCCCAAATTTTATCATTTACTTAAAATCAGATATTTATTTGTTAATAATTAAGTTATGATGACATGTAAGTTATTTACGAAATAAATCTCTACCCTATTCATATCTTAAACATTTTTAATAACGTATTATAATATAGTATCATAATTACTCTTCACTCATGTAAATTCCCAAAAAGCCGAAAGGATGTTATAACAAAAGATAGATGTGACTGATCAGGAAATACATGATACTATTTTAATTGCAGCTCAATTTGTTAGTATATTCGATATGTAGATAGAGTCGGAACTTTTCCCCCGGATAATCCGGAGGTATATGAAGAGCATGGACGTATACTGTCTGAAGATGGTTATCTCCAATTCACCTAAATTGTCTTTTAATAAGAATATTTACTTGAAAAGACCTTATCCTTAAAATCGGGATAAGGCCTTTTTAATTATTCCGGATTTTCAATATTATTAAGGAGGGTTACGGACGGTGCTTGGATTTATTTAAATATAAATTTGCTAAATACATCCTGACATCTTCGATATTATTTTTCCTATCCTTATATTGAAT
>DATFMK010000415.1:0-2850 GCA_035267005.1 Balneolales bacterium | reverse complement strand
GCCTTCAGAGATTTAAAAAAATTAATAGATAAAGGATTAATAAAACAGATAGGAAAAGAGGGACCAGGTACTTATTACATTTTAGACTGAATACCTATTTAACCCGATTATGAAACAATTATGAAACAATTATGAAACAATAGCTAAAGAGTAATGGCCCCATTATGGCCCTTTTTGGCCCAATTAATGACCCGATTGAGGCAATGGATGAGTCATTGTGAGGCAATTAAAAACCATTTTTGAAACGACTTGAGCCGGTATGAGACATTTTATGGGACATATCGGACATTACAAAAAAAAGATTGAAGCCGACTTTCATGGAAAAACGGGCTACATTGTAAAATAAAGCCACTTTGTACGTAAATGTATTTTTAATTTATGAGACATTTATCGGACATTGAGCGGATAAGAATTAGTGAACAATGAGGCCATCACCAAATATACTATGGTTGAGTAGTAATGTGGTCAATAAGATTGGGCCATCCGATGGCCCCTTTTGGCCCAATTGAGGCAATGGATAAGTTTATAGTGTGTCAATAATAAACAGAAATGAACCGATAAGAAATAGATATTGGAAATCTGAGAAAAGTTTGTGCAATTAGAAACGGTTGAAATGAAAAAAACTAAAAATGATGTATTTCCAGAAGATTGGGAAATAGATGAAATAGGTAATCTTTTTGATATTCAGCAAGGAAAGGCTCTCTCTAAAAAAAACCGTTTAGGCAATAGGCCGAGACCTTTTTTGCGTACCGCAAATGTTTACTGGGGGAGATTAGAATCGAATCATTTAGACCGAATGGACTTTACAGAAGAGGAAGAAGAAAAATATAGATTGGAAGTGAATGACTTGCTCATATGTGAGGGAGGAGATATTGGTCGTACTGCAATTGTTGACAGAGAATTAAAGGGTATTTATCATCAAAACCATGTATTTCGGGCCAGAGCTTTAAATGGGAGCGTTAATTCAAAATTTGTAATGTATTGGATGCAGGCCGCTATAAAGTTACTGAATTTATACTCGGGTTTTGGGAATAAAACAACTATTGCAAATCTTTCGAAATCGAGGTTATCTGCTTATAAAATTCCACTTCCTCATCTCCCCGAACAACGCAAAATTGCCTCTATCCTGTCAACGGTCCAGGAGGCTATAGAACAGACCGAGTCGGTTATCCAGGCCACCCGGGAGCTAAAGAAATCGATGATGAAGCATCTGTTTACTTATGGGCCTGTGCCTGTAAGTCAGGCGGATCAGGTGGGATTGAAGAAAACTGAAATTGGTAATGTCCCATCGGAATGGGATATCGTAAAAGTAAATAAGGTTTTTGACTTCAGTAGGAAGCCCAGAAATTTAAAATTACAATCCAAACAGGAGATTCCATTTATACCCATGGGCTCAATTTCAGAATCTTGGGATCAGGTTGAAAGATATGTGCCGAAAAAATGGGAAGAAATTAGTAGTGGTACATTTGTAGAAAAGAACGACTTAATTGTTGCAAAAATTACACCGTCGTTTGAAAATGGTAAACAAGCATTACTCAAAAATTTACCAATCGATTTTGGTTATGCAACTACTGAAGTTTGGGCGTTACATCCGAATAAGAACAATAAAGTGTTATCTGAATTTCTATTTTATTATTTAAAAAAGAAAAATATAAGAGCAGAAATAGCCAATAAAATGGAAGGTTCAACAGGGCGTCAAAGAGTACCCAAGAGTGTGTTAGCAAACTTATTGATTCCCCTGCCTTCAATATCTATTCAACAGAAAGTCATTAATTATTTTTGGGCTCTTGATTATAAAATTAAACAAGAACAAGATAGGATTAATGGTCTAAATCGTTTATTTAACTCATTACTTGAAAATCTAATGACAGCTAAAATACGGGTAGTTAAAAAAGGGGTATAATTATGTGTCCAACAATTGGTGGGGAAGTCGCTTCTGTTCAGGATCCGATCGTGAAATATGTAAGTGAGCCATTAGTAACGGGGGATCTTTACCAATTAGGTTGGAATGAGGTTTCACAAGAAGAATGCCAGCGCTGCCGGGGTGGTGAAACGGGACTCATCATGAGGGAGTTATTCGTAAATCAAATGATGAAGTTGAACCCGGAATTTATGGACCGGTCCATGGCAGAGTCCTTAATTGGGAGACTGGAACGTCTTAAAACGAATATCGAAGGAAGTCTGGAGGCATGGGAGTTTTTAAAGGGGTTGAAAACCGTATTTGTACCGGAAGAAAATCGGGAGCGAAATGTTACCATGATCGATGCCGACCATCTGGACCGAAATGTATTTAATGTGACAAAAGAATTTTCCTTTGATAATGGTAATAAAACCAACCGGGCCGATGTTGTATTTTTGATAAATGGAGTCCCGGTACTAATTCTGGAAGCAAAAGCCGCCCACAGAATCGATGGTATGGATATTGCCATGAATCAAATACGCCGTTATCATCGGGAAACGCCGGAAATGATGACGCTCAATCAGCTTTATACGATTACCCATATCGTCAAGTTCTATTACAGTGCCACATGGAATGAATCCACCAAATGGATATTCAACTGGAAAGATGAGCAGGCCGGTAATTATGAAGAATTAGTAAAATCATTCTTTGACCGTCGCCGGATCGTTCGCTTGTTACATGATTATATTCTCTTCACCCGTGCCGATGATGAATTAAAAAAGGTAGTATTACGTCCACATCAAATGCGTGCCGTTCAAAAGATAGAAAAACGGGCTCAGGATCCGGAAAAAGATCGCGGACTCATATGGCATACACAAGGGTCAGGTAAAACCTATTCGATGATTGTAGCCGCCGAACAACTAATTAATAATAAATTGTTCGAGAATCCT
>DATFMK010000414.1:0-7116 GCA_035267005.1 Balneolales bacterium | reverse complement strand
GCTTCAAAAGTTTTAAATAACGCGTTTACTTTTATACCGGTGTTCCCTATTTCAATATCCTTTAACGTGCTAACACTGAAAATGTCCTGTGATACATTCTGTGCCCCTATATTACTAATTTGTACGATACCATCCTTAAATGTTGACCAATCAATACCTATTTCACGAAGTACTTTTTTATCACCTTCAAAAAAGGTTGCTGAAATACGTACTTCACGTGTTTTGGTAGTGACTTCATCACTATTCTGGTTGCCTTTTTGGGGCTGCACACTCTTCGATGTTGTCTTTTGTTGAGGTGTCAATTCATAATACTTATCATGTTCAATAAGAGATACATTTTTTATCTTAGCTAAATACTTTAAAGCCGTTCTCCAATTCATTGGCGGCAAACTAACGCCGACTGATCCTTTAAGATTTGTATTATTAACGATAAACATGCCAGCAAATTTCTGAGCATACGTATTTAATACATCTATTGCCTGCGACACCGTCATTTCCTTACTAAGTGTAATCACTTCATTCGGACTGTTGCGAACTTTAACAGGAACCTGATTGTCTTGAGCATTTACTGACGTAAACGATATTCCGTAAATAGCAAATACCAATAGGGTAATAGTAAACAGTCTGCGCATAATTATAGATTATAAATGATTAGCTTTTATTTAACTTGAAGAACAACCTTGTCAAATATTCCACCTTTATTTAAATAAAAAGTAGCTGATTTGTCATTCAGATTGGTTTTAACCAGAGATCCTAAATATACTTTATCACCAATATGTAATTGTTGCACTTTGCCATTTTGATCGACGATATAAATGACATCCTGTCCGACCCCAACTAATTTACTATTTTCCACATTGGGTAATCCAAGTTTATTGGGTTCCACACTCCTTATGATCGGATAAAATGGATTTCTCGAAAGTTTTTTTACAGGATGTACTATGTTAGCAGCTATCTTATTATCCTGCTTTGAATTACTGTAATAGCTGTCCAATTCAAAAGTAAAATTCACATCTCTAAGTTCTTTGCCATTCACCGGATTCACAGCAAGTTTCTTAACTTTATTTATTGGGCTGCTATATTCAATGGTTCGAATAAAATCAAATATGTCTCTGTACCTGCCTTTACCTGAAATATTAATTTTTAAAATTCCATAACCTTCTTTTTTTACCTTAGAGTCACCAACAACAGTAAAATTAATATCCATTTGTGAATGGTCGGTTCTTGTTTTATTAAGATAGGCATACAATTTACTGGCATCCTGAGTTAGGGGCAGCATTTTATGATAATTTTTTAGTTTGATCTTTACTCTAGCATATTTATCAACAACTTCATCATATTGATTAGCTATCCCCTGATCATTATGGAGCCTTTGTTTTTTCCCATCCAGCACATTTGATAATTGATCTATTTGTTTTTCCTGAACATAATGAATGTAACTCCAACTACCCCCCGTCAAAACGGCCAATACAATTAATAGTATAATGGTATTTCTGAGTGCGTATGACATATCAGTTTTATTTTCTTAATGATTGATTAGTATCAAATCTGCCTGTTTTATACTTTTGCGTATAATTTTGCCATTGCTTTATTAATATACTTTTCGAATCATTATCGTGAATTTATATACTTTCTTTTTTCTGATTTTCGATATATGAACGTCTTGCAGCTGAGCATTTGCAAATAGATTAGTTATTTTGGGTATTCGACTTCGATATAAGGAATAACCTTGTATAAGTATTCCACCTTTGACGATTCTTAATGTTGTCAGCCAATTACTATTAATTTTCTTTAATCCGTCGTTAACTAACGTCAGAGATTTGCTCCATTTTTCTGATCCTTCACTCAGTTGATCTAAGCGATTTAATTCTTTATTTATTTCATTATACTTTTTACTTAAATCTTTAACACCTATAACCAGGGGCCTGACATCCCTGATTTGATCTTCGGTACGTAATATTTCATTATGTAAATCATTTATTTTTTTTACGTTTTTCAGATATACGTAATTAAACATTATCGGTACCAATGCTATTAGTGCCAATAATAAAATACCATGCCATTGCAGTTTAAAAACTTTTTGTCGCTCAGATACATAAGATGGTAAAAAAGAATAATTTTTATATGCTTCATCTTTATATCCGGCGGCCGACCATGCTAAACCGATTGCTGTTGTAAACGACCTGGCCGATTCTTTCAGTTCCGGCTCAATTGAAATTAATTCATTATCGAATTGCAGGTCCTCTACATTTATATCCGGAAAATTCTTTTTAAAGAAGGATATGCTCTTATTACCCAATACATTATTGGCTATAACAATTCTCTCAAGACTTGGGAGTTCAGCGGTATCCAACTGAAATAATATTTTACTGAATATCGTACTCAATACATGATTTGATTGAGACCCTTCATTTATAATTGGTGACACTAACCATACCTGACTCCCTCTGAGAAATATTAATCGGGTGGTTTTTTGACCTAATTGGATAATCCCCGTAATCTCATTTTCACCAAGTGTATAATTATTACGTACTAACCCAATAAGTGAAGCTTCATCCGGTAATATTTCATCAATAAAAACTTTACCCGAATACAAATCTTTGCTTTGATCCACCAAATTGAGGAGATCTAACTCATTATCATTTGAAGCCAGGACAAGTGAGCCGTCTTCCCGAACTTCATAAGCATATTGATCTAATGACTTCGTTGAACCATAAATCGATTCTAACTTACTATCAATAATATTGGTTAGTTCTTTCTTTTTTAAGTCGAGGTGATTCTGGTCTTTCACAATTTGGAAAATGGTAGATCCGGCAGGGATATTTAATCCAAGATCTACTCTTTTATTACTAATACCTACCATCAGGTTGTGGATAAGCATTTCATTACTTTCAACCGGACCGGCATTTTCAGAATCAGCAACTGTTAGAATATCCGTATCTTTCTGAACTGCTGTATCTGTTAAATTATCTACATCCGAGTCATTTGGGCCATTTGAACCATTCGATGTTATATCATCATCAATACCAAAAATGGAATCTGCTTCCAATTCATCATAAGAATTGTCATCAATCGATTCAGATGAATCATTGTTCTTTTTCGTATCAAAAGAGTCGACAAGAGTTATACGATCCATTTTACTCAAATGTAGTTTTCCTTTTGAGTAATAAACTCTTGCCACTTTTAGGATATCTCCATCCAGAGCAATACCTACAAATTCCTTTTTACTCACAATTTACCCCAAGTTTTTATTACTGTACATAACTTATGAGATCCTGCAAACGCTTCTTATTGTTTGCATTATTCAAGGCTTCTTCCCTTGAAATTTTACCTTCTTCATACAATCTTTTCAGATCCTGCTCCATCGTATGCATACCCGTGCTGCTACCTTCCATGAGCATTTGATAGATCTCGCCAATATTATTGTTACGGATAGCCGCTTTTACAGATGGTGTGGTCATTAGAACCTCTTTGGCTAACTCACGTTTACCATCCAGGCTTTTTACTAACTTCTGACTAATCACACAAGTCAAAACATCAGCCAAACGATTACGTACCCTGTTTTGCTCGGCAACTGGTACCTCACCTAAAATCCTTTCAATGCTTTCAATTGCCGATGAGGTGTGAAGTGTACTGAATGTCTTGTGCCCGGAATCTGTAATTTCCAAAGCTGTCATGTTGGTTTCCGGATCCCGCAACTCACCAATCATTATAATGTCGGGATCCTGACGCAAGGCTTGTATGGCACCGTCTTTAAATGATGGTACATCACGTCCCACTTCACGATGTCGGATAATAGAACGTATTGGTTTATGTATCAATTCAACCGGCGAAGCAATGATAACGATATGGGAATCAACCGTATGATTATTGGCATCAATAATAGTGTCCAAAGTGGATGATTTACCTGAACCTGTAATACCTGTTACAAGACTCATACCATATTTATAGTATTTCAGACTTAGTGCTTTTGCTACTTCCGGATGTAAATTCAATCCTTTGAAGGGTCGAATGGTATTATCAATTCGGCGCATATTCAGGGCTAAATACGATAGATCGAAATACATATCCGCACGGAATCGCTGAGCTTCTTCTGTAAATTCATTGATGGTATATGAAAAGTCCAGATTTCGGTTTTTAAACAACATTTCGCGTTGTTTAGGCATTATGATATTTTGCAACAGAAAATCTGTTTCCGTAAGTGTATATGATTCCGGCATATCAACCGGTTTCTTTTCACCGTAAACCCGATACCACACTTTCCCACCACAACCGGGACCTCCTAAATCAATATCGGAAGCCTCGTTTTTTGTCATTAAATTCAAATATTCATCAACCAAATTACGTATTTGCAACCGGGTTTCTTCCGGTTGATCTTCGATAATTTGACCAATTTTATAATGTCGTTCAATCCCGGAAACAGATTTCGGCAATAGCTTGACAAGAGGTTGTACTAAATCACTTAAATTTTTTTTATCTGTTGCTACTTCCATACTAAATCTGTTTCATTTATCAAATTATTATATATGTTTTTATTCGTAACTTTTTAGTTTCACATAGCGAATATTGAATTTTTTAGGCATACCATTTTCAACTTCCTGAAATGCCTGGGTACTATAATTGAGGTGTACATCCCCATTTACAGTTGCACCTGAAAAATTTGTTGAGGTGCTTGCCCCAAATTGTAAAGAACCGTAGAGATAAATATGTCCAGACCCTTGTAACATACCACCCTCCATATAGATGAGGCCATGGAAAGTAAAGGTTCCGCCAAATTTCAGCGAACTGGCATTTTTCACAATCATGATACCATATCCACCACTTGTCCCGCCTACCGTCATGTCACCATCAATAATTGTAATCTGGGGATTACTGGCTGTGCCAAATTGCGTTCCAGTGTAGGAACCTGCGTAGTAGGTTGTATCAGCCTCAGCCACATAATTCGAAATATTGTTCTTTAATGCAGTATTAGTCAGACTCGAATTATAAAGTATATTAGGAGTATAATTGCCTTTCCCTGTCACTTTATTTTCTTGATTGGAATTCATTGCATCAGTAATGGTCGTTTGAGCATCTGTGCTGTTCACTGTTATTCCGGATTTTGAGTTTCCGTACCCGGCTGTACCATCTATTTTTGTATCATTACCATTTATGAGAAAACTGGATCCATTGGCATTAAAATTTATGGTACTTGTGTAAAAGCCCATTGCAGAAGGGACCTTGGGCATCCCGCCATTTTTCTCAATCTTAGTTACAACTTTGGCCGAATCGTTATCTAAGCCTGATTTACTGACCAAAATTAATTGTCTGTAGGTAAGAGAGTCATCTGTGGTATAATCAATAAATTGTACCGAAGCAGTACCATGATCAAGTGTTACCTGCCATGGCTGGTAATTATTTCTAAAACCCGGGTTGCTTTCTAATTTTTGTATTGCTATATCAACTCCTTCATGAGCCATATTCCTGGCTTGAGCTGTATTTGCAGCGGTAGCACTTCTTTTTATCATGTCCCCCTGACGTTTTTGTACGTCCACTTGAATCAAACCGAATAGAATAACCAAACCCGAACATATAAGTAACAAGGCTTTTCCCATAATAATTAACTTTTAGGTACAAGTTCAAATAAAATGTTAAAATATTTTAACATTTTATTTTATATGTTCAATGGAGTGAATGTTTGTTGCCAGGATGCCGTAAAATAATTATTAAAACTTTTAACGGGACTCTGACAATTTATTTCCACTTTGAATTGCTTAGCATTAACTATAGAAGTGGTTTTTTTACCTTGGCTGTCCAATAGAATGATATTAAATTTAGTAACTCCAAATGGGATATTTGTAGTTTTACCATCAACGGTTCTGGTTAACATACCATCATTGGGATTGGTTGTACTATTAATAGCGACCGTTTTATCATATTTCCAGGTAACCTGATGTTTTGTACCATCATTATATAAATCACAATTAAAGGTAATTTCATTAGTACTATAGCTAACGACTCCGGATCCTGTAACGCCATATCCGATTTTTCTGAAATCGTAACTTACTACATCAGTCACAGCAGTAAGGTGTTCTTTATTCATTTGATCGAATGTAACACCTTCACTGTTTCTCATTAAACTCGTATTGACATTCATTATCGCCAATATTATAACCGCACCTATCGAAAAACTGGTTATTGTTGCAAAATTCATAATCTACTCCGATATATTTAGTAATAGCTTTTAATAAATGAAATACGGACAGTATCTTTCAGACTGGGATTGCTAATTTTAACAACCATTCTTTTATATGAAGTCGGGGTATTCGAAACTTGTGTATAATTTAAACCTGTGACATAGTTTACAGAAACTTGTGCTGTGTAAATTCCATTATCTGTCGTGTCTTTTGTTGTGTAATTGTTATAATCATCAAAATCGTTATAGTTTGAATATGTTTCACTGTTTTCAGGACCCAGGATTGCAGAAAAACCTGATGGAATTAGAGTCGGTTGGCTGCCATTCGTTGTCGTTTCATCATAAGCTTTTGTCCGGGCAACATCGATAATATTCTGG
The DNA here is from genome assembly GCA_035267005.1 of Balneolales bacterium. Lineage (GTDB taxonomy): Bacteria > Bacteroidota > Rhodothermia > Balneolales > DATFMH01 > DATFMH01. The sequence continues at coordinate 563 of DATFMK010000414.1, read as the reverse complement.
GCTAACGAAACAGCCGTAAAATTCAACTCTGAATTAACCTGAATTATACTATTTCTCATTAGAAAACTATTGACATTGACGGTTAATAAAGAAAAAATCATCATTGCACCTAAGACCAATAATAAATCGGATTTCCCAACCATAATTTCTGCCTATTGAGTATTTAATCGTCTAATGTTATAGCTGCAATTTCTTCCATTGTCGTGATTCCTTCTTTAATTCGTTCACGACCAGATGCTCTTAGCGTCAACATTCCATTTTGAATAGCTTGCTGACGTATCCTGTCTTCATCTACATCACTACCTGAATTGAGTATGATGCTTTTAATTTCTTTATCGAAATACAATGCTTCCATTATGGCAACACGCCCTTTATAACCGTGTGTGCATTTATCACAACCAACGGCTTTATAAAATGTATTTTGTTCTATTTCTTCATCGGTAAATCCAATGCTGCGACCATATTCCCATTTTTGATCTGTAACTTCCTCCTTGCAATGGTCACACAACTTGCGAACAAGCCTCTGTGCCATCACAAGATTGACAGCATTTGCAATTAGAAAT
>DATFMK010000413.1:0-2859 GCA_035267005.1 Balneolales bacterium | reverse complement strand
GATCCGGAATCTGGAGATAACAGGCAATGGATATCATTTAAGATGAATGCTGCAGATTGGTTTATACAAGAAAGCTGTGGATTGTAAACAGTTTTAACACTTGGGTTGGATCCTGAATTAAATTCAGGATGACGTCTTTTTTCCTCTTTTTCAACTTAACCCGGATTATTCACCAGGAAATTTAGTCGTGATCAAGGCGAAATTAAAAATGTGCATGAAACGTACAGTGGTACATTGATTAAGCATTTTTAAATTCATCGCAGAGCACGGCAACATTTCGCAGCTCTTTTTAGATTCCTCAAATTTGAGAAAAGCTTTATTATTGTCAAATTATTGTTTTTAAAAATGTTATGTATTGTTTATTGTGGTATATGTGAATAATGCGGGTTAATATTTAATACTCAACACTCACGTGTCATATCTATTCGGATCAATTAATGGATGGACCAAATGGGATTTTCCCCGGGTTATTAAATCGGCTACAATTTGGCCACTTACGAGCCCAAGGCTCATACCCATCATGGCCTGACCGGTGGAGATGTATAAGCCTTCAATTTGGTTATAACGTCCGACATAGGGCAATCCATCGGGAGAACAGGGACGTAACCCTACCCACACTTTTTGATTATTAAAATCATCAAGCTGATAATCGGGTAAATATTGACAAACGGATTTTTTCAGGCCGGCAAGTTTTTTGGGATTGACGGATTGATCGGGACCGGTTATTTCCATCGTGCCGGCAAAACGCAACATTCCGTTCATTGGTGTCATCGTTACTTTGACTTCTGAGAAAATACCGCAGTTTTTGGGCTGCTTTTTAGGTTTGGGAAGGGTGATACTGTATCCTTTTCCCGCCTGAAGAAGTAAGTGCAGCCCAAATCGTTTGGCAATTTGTTGACTTTGCGCACCGGTGCATATAACAACGTTTGAAGCTTCAAATGTTCGAATGTCATTTGAAAGAATCCCTGTCACTTTACCGGAATTCAGAAGTATCTCTTTAAATTCGGTTTGAAATTCAAACCGAACGCCGCGATCCTTCAACAATTTTTTCAGACCATCCATTAAAGCACCGGGATACAAATGGCTGTCTTTGGGATAGTAGGTGGCTCCGATGATATCCAAATCAATTCCGGGATCCATATCGCGGACTTCTTCGGCATTTAAAATTTGGGCCGGCATTCCCACACTCTTGGCTTTTTCTGCCGCTTCGGCTTCTTCTTCGAGTCCTTTTTCCGTATTGCAAAACATGAAAAGGCCTGTTTTATGAAAATCGAATTTCAGGGATTCTTCTTCCTCAAGCTGGCAGACAATCTCGCGATTGGTCAGTAATAAATCCCGCAGGAGGGGAGCGGATTCATCCACATGTTTTTTGGTAGAAGCCTTCTTGAAATTCCATCCCCATTGGAATAACGATTTATCCAATTTGGGGTGGATGTAGAAAGGACTTTCCGGGTTGAGCATCCATTTGAGTCCCTTGCTTATAACGCCCGGCGACGCCAACGGAATAATATGACTCGGAACGATCATTCCGGCATTTCCATACGAACAATTATCCGTACCATCATCTTTGTCGATGACGGTGACATCCTGACCGGCTTTGTTTAAAAAATAGGCGACGCCTAATCCGGCAATTCCCGCCCCGACTACAATAGCTTTATTGCTGCTTTTCATACGCTAAATCACCTGAAAACCATGAGCATAGGGATCATCGTCATCGATCGTAATCGTGTTGTAACCGGTGATTCGAGCCCAGCCTTCGATACTTGGAATAATAGCCGGATAATCTCCAACTTTCGTAGTACCTTCAATTCTTCCGATAAACTGACTTCCGATGATACTCTCGTGGACAAATTCTTCACCGGGTTTCAATTTCCCTTTTGCCGCCCATTGTGCGACACGAGATGAAGTTCCCGTCCCGCAAGGCGAACGATCGATCGCTTTATCACCATAAAAAACAGCATTACGAGCTGTGGATTTGGGATTTAGCGGCTCTCCGGTCCACATAATATGACTCAACCCATGTATACGCTCATCTTCAGGATGGATAAACGTATATGTGTCGTTCAACTGTTTTCGGATATTCCTGCTCCATTTTATCAATTGATCTGCGCTATAATCTTTCATATCCCGGAAGTTTTCCTGGGAATCGACAATAGCGTAGAAATTCCCGCCGTAAGCGACATCCATCGTTAATTTTCCGAGATCCGGGCAATCGACTGTCAGATTTTCCTTGTACAGAAAACTGGGAATATTGGTGATTTTTACCGATTTGACACGATTCCCATCCATTTTATATTCCGCGGTAACGAGTCCGGCCGGGACTTCCAGCCGTAGCTTCCCGGGCGTTTTAGGCGTGACCAATCCTTCCTGAATCATGATCGTAACGGTGCCGATGGTTCCGTGTCCGCACATGGGCAGACAGCCGCTTGTTTCGATAAACAGGATTCCGATGTCATTTTCAGGATCACTTGGGGGATACAGAATACTGCCCGACATCATATCATGTCCGCGGGGTTCAAACATCAACCCCTTGCGGATCCAGTCGAATTCTTTCATGAAGTGAAGGCGTTTTTCCGCCATAGTTTTACCCTTCAGAATCGGTCCGCCACCGGCAACCAACCTGACCGGATTTCCACACGTATGTGAATCAATACAAAAAAAACGTTTTACGGCCATTTATGTCTTTGAATAATGATTTTAAAAAATTAGCCACAGATTTTGCGTATTTAAAAAAAGACGACGGACGACAGACCACTGAGGCTGTGAAAAACTATAAGTCAAATTCATTTGCATTAAATAATTTAGGTGCTTCGCGCAATTTCGCTTTGCTTACCCACTCTCATTCTCCCGAAAGTATGC
>DATFMK010000412.1:0-8861 GCA_035267005.1 Balneolales bacterium | reverse complement strand
ATTAGCATTCCCAACGCAGACGTTGGGAACGAGTTTTTCATATTTGTAGGGATATGCCATTACGTATCCCTACAGATCGGAATTATCATCACTCAATTCCCGTTCCAGATCCATGTTTTTTCTTGACATTTCAAGGCGAATTTCACGGCGTTCCTCGGCTTCTTTAAACCGGCGCTTCTCGAACCCGGTTTCCGGTATAATGGGAGGAACCGGAACCGTATTGCCATCCGCATCGACCGCTACAAAGGTATAATATGAAGTGGTACACAACCGGCGTTCCCCCGTACGTAAATTTTCCGCCCAAACCTGCATAGCTACTTCCATTGACGTATGAAAACTGCGAGTCACTTCTCCCTCGATAACCACAACCTCGCCTAATTTAATCGCACTTTTAAATTCCACACTATCCACAGAAACCGTAACAACGTTGCGGTTACAATGTCGCTGAGCCGAAATCGCGGAACATACGTCCATCCACTGTAATAAACGTCCGCCCATTAAGTTACCGAGTGGATTGGTATCGTTCGGCATGACCAATTCATTCATTCGAATTCGTGAGGCCGCAACGGTGCGTTTTGAAGCATCTTTGTACAGCGGTTCGGATTTATCGTATCGCTTAGTCATTAAATATTTATTTTAAATTATAAACCTGATATCGTAACAAAGTTAATTCTAAAAATAGATGAGTTCCATCAGCTCAAAAACCATTTTTTAAATTTGAAAAGCCATTTAACTTCATTTCCATAACGATTCCCAATCGAACCAAGTATTTTCAGAATGCGTATAAGATAAGCAATAGATTTCATTGATTATAAAATCTGAAGTGACTTTTCTTCATTCATTTTTCAGGGAACGTATCACACACTTTTTCATATTATCTTCATAGATAAAGCGTTATTTTTAAGAATCAATTCATTTTATAATCGCAACTAAATGGCTATCGAAGACCATCTGAAAAGTATAACATCACGTCCACTGCAATTGTCTGATTTTGAGGACGTCACTGACCTTCAGGAACGGTGTTTCCCCGGAATGAAAACCTGGACCATCGGTCAATTCAAATCACAGCTCGAACAGTTTCCCGAAGGACAAATCGGGATTTTCTTTGACGGGCGTTTAATATCATCCTCCAGCAGTCTCATCGTCGATATCGATGAATATGCGGAAAACCATACCTGGGAGGAAGTAACCGATAACGGGTATATCCGGAATCACGATCCGGGAGCGGATACACTATATGGTATGGAGGTGATGGTGGATTCGGAATTCCGCAACATGAAAATCGGAAGACGGATGTACGCTTTGCGCAAAGAATTATGTCAGCAGTTAAACTTGCGTAGAATTCTGGTGGGTGGACGACTTCCCTTTTATCACCGTTATCAGGAAGATTATACCATTTACGAATATATCCAGGCGGTTACCGAAAAAAAGATTTTTGATCCCGTTTTGACCTTTCAATTAAAAAATGGTTTTGTCATAAAACGGATTTTGAAAGGTTATTTAAAGGAAGACAAAGATTCGGTCGGTTATGCAACGCTGCTGGAATGGGTGAATCTGGAATATCAGCAAACCGCTCCAAAACGGAAAATAACTTCACAGCCAGTTCGGTTATGCTGCGTTCAATATCAGATGCGGAAGATATCCAGTTTTAAGGACTTTGCCCAGCAGGTTGAATATTTTGTGGATGTCGCCTCCGATTATAAAAGTGATTTTCTCCTTTTCCCGGAATTGCTGACCACACAACTGCTGAGTTTTCAGGAAGAAAAACGTCCCGGATTGGCCGCCCGCGAACTCACCAAATACACCGATGACTACCTGGAACTGTTTAATACGATGTCTATCCGGTATAATGTGAATATCATCGGTGGATCTCACTTTGCCCTGGAAGACGAAAAAATATACAACATCTCCTATTTATTCCGGCGGGATGGCACCATTGAACGGCAGTACAAATTACATATCACACCAAGCGAACGGCGATGGTGGGGCATACAGCCGGGCAATAAATTACATGTTTTTGACACTGACCGTGCTCGTATCGCTATTCTGATTTGCTATGATGCCGAGTTTCCGGAGATGGCGCGTCTTGCCGTAGCAAAAGGGGCTCAAATCCTTTTTGTTCCATATTGTACCGACGAGCGACATGGATTTACTCGTTTACGCATTTGCGCACAGGCTCGCAGTATTGAAAATCAGGTTTATACAGCGATTGCAGGAACGGTCGGGAATATTCCCTCTGTAGAAAATATGGATATTCAATACGCGCAATCGGCCATCTTCACACCATCTGATTTTCCTTTTGCCCGTGATGGAGTAGCTTCTATTTCCGAAGCCAATACCGAGATGGTGGTTATTGCCGATGTGGATCTGGAATTGCTGAGAAGGGCACGTTATTTCGGTACGGTAACTCACTTGAAAGATCGACGAACCGACTTGTATGAAATCCATTATAAAAATGAGACCTTTGAAAAAGAAAAGAACATTACGGTAAACAATATTCAAATGAAAAGATAATTCCATGTATATGTTGTTATGTCCGTATCCGATACTTCAAACTCTGACAAATTAACAAAATTAAAAATAAACAAATTTCATCCTGAGCGATCGTTTCAATCGCCGGCGTGGTGCCTGAATGGACACTTACATACGATTGTCAGCTCTTTTTTTAACCGTGATGGGTTGCCAGAGCACGATCATTTAGTAATCGCCACACCTGATGATGATTTCCTGGAACTTGATTTTGTGGATGCCGGTGAAGAAACACCAATTGCCATCTTGCTGCACGGACTCGAGGGTTCGAGTAATCGCTATTATATGTCACAGTTAGCCGAAACGCTGAAAGAAGGTGGAATATCCTCGCTATCCCTTAATTTCAGAAGCTGTGGATCGCATCTCAACCGGCAGTTACGATTTTATCATTCCGGTGAAACCTCTGATGTCAGTTTTGTCGCTAATTGGCTTAGAATTCATTTCCCCAATCGCTTGTTATTTGGGGTCGGATTCTCGCTTGGTGGTAATGTACTTGTCAAATGGCTTGGAGAAGAAAAGGAAAACATTCCCATTTCTGCTGCCGTCGCGGTTTCGGCTCCGTATGATCTTGAAACTTGTTCCGTCAACATTGAACAGGGTTTCAATAAAGTATATGAATTACGTTTTCTGCAAACGTTAATCAAAAAGGCAAATGAGAAAAGGAAACATTATCCTGAAATACCTGAGTTTCACGGCAAAACATTACGAGAATTCGATGATCAGATAACTTCCGTTATACACGGATTTAAGGGTGTTGATGATTACTATCAAAAAGCCTCATCAGCACCTTATGTAAAAGATATCCGCGTTCCTACGCTACTTGTTCACAGTCGCGAAGATCCGATTTGTCCGATAGATGCCGTTCCGTTAAAAGATGCGCATCATAATCCGTATATTCAGACCGTTATCACGGAGAAAGGCGGCCATGTTGGTTTTTGGAGTCAACCGCCCGGATGGTTAGAAAACACCATTTTACATTTTTTTCAATGGTTTATAAATAACAGAAAATCCTGATTATTACATAACATTAATAACCGAAATTAAATAGTATTTAAACGTGAATTCAAAAAATATGGTCATTATTATTGGTGCAGGCCCCATCGGATTAGCCTGCGGCATTGAATTGAAAAAACGAAATATTCCTTTCCAAATTATTGAAAAAGGCTGCATTGTTAACTCCATTTTTCACTATCCAACCAATATGACATTTTTCTCGACTTCCGACCGGCTGGAAATCGGTGGCGTTCCGTTTATTTCTCACGGAGTCAAACCGACCCGGCGTGAAGCACTTGAATATTACCGAAGAGTGGCGGATAGTTATGATCTTCCCATTAATCTCTATGAAGAGGTGAAAGATGTGAGCGGAACCGATGGGAACTATCATATCGTGACCGATAAAAATGAATATGACGCTTCAAAAATCATTATTTCAACCGGATTTTACTATTACCCCAAATTAATGAATGTCCCGGGTGAAGATCTTCCCAAAGTGAAACATTATTATGATGAACCACACCCATACGCCTTTCAAAAAATTTTGGTTGTGGGCGGAGGAAATTCCGGTGTGGATGTCGCGCTCGAGACCTATCGCTGTAATGCAGAGGTAACACTATTGGTTCGTGAAGATACGCTCAGAGAAGGCGTAAAATATTGGGTTCGACCCGATATTGAGAATCGTATCAAGGAAGGTGAAATCACGGCATATTTTAATTCGGAAGTTTTGGAAATACGTCCCAAAGAAGTCGTGATTCAGACACCAGAGGGCGTTAAAACCATCGAAAATGATTTTGTCCTGGCGATGACCGGATATCATCCTGATTACTCTCTGCTTGAGAAAATGAATATCGGGTTTCGGGATGATGAGTACCGGACGCCCGTTTATGATGAGGAAACCCACGAAACGAACAAAAAAGGAATTTATCTATCTGGCGTCGTTTGTGGAGGATATAATACGAGTAAATGGTTCATTGAGAATGCCCGGGTACACGCCGAACAAATTGCACAGCATATTGATGAGAAGATATCCATACCCGGCTGATAAATAAAAAAGAGGGTAAGCGACCCATATCGCACCGCTACAACCTTTTTACCACTGCTACCTTCCGGTCCTGATGGAGTTCAAAGGGAGCTGGTCGTATAGGACTTACCCTCGAGCCTCCAAGATAACGCTTGTTACCTACAAATGTCAACCTTGCCGGAATAAATTATTTCAATTTAATTATTGCTGGAGCCTTGTAATATGAGACGTAATCCTTAAAATTCTGATATCCTGTACCAGACGGTATAAAAATTTCGGGCGGTATTATTCATATCGACCTTTATTTCATCTTTATAACAGTCAGAACCGGGATTTTCGGTATTAATGGATTTGCGGGATATCATTTTTTTCTCGTTACAATGCTCATCGTCGAAATGCTACTCCGGACGTTCTGCATCTCTCAACAAAGTCTTTTACATAATTAACGTGAGTACGAAATAATATCTTCTCAAAAACAGCGTCTTGAAATAAATAGGTTACTTTGAAGATTTCTCCCTCCGCTCGAAATGACGCGAATGGGCGAAGATGATGTTGAGGTTTAAAAAACATCACTCAAAGGCGTCATCTCGAACCCGCTTTTTGGGTGAGAGATCTTCCAAACGTGGATATGAAGCAGAATAAATCTATAATAATATCAAATTCACGTTAATTAATTTAGGTGTCTTGTCGCTTGCATTGTTATTTTTTCACAGGCTCTAAGGCAGGGTTTTAGACCCTCTGCTGAGACCAAGATATGCTTAGCCCGAATTATTCACGTAACCAATATAAAGTAATACATATCATATTGTAAATAATGTAACTTATAAAAAATAAACCGATCCCCGATTTTCAGGACGCTAAAAAAAGCCCCGGATCGTTTATCCGGAGCTCTCCATAAATAAAATTTGATCGGGAAAAGAATTACAAACCCATTTCCTTCTGCAAATCTACGGGGATTGAATTCTTATTAACCATAATAGTGGTCGTATTTAAACGCACATAAGCTGCGGAAGCGAAGAAATAGCCTTTATCAACGTTCTTGGTTCCCCAGGAATTTTTAATACGATAAAATGTATCCCCATTCTGATCCTTATAGATACCAATAATCTGCATTCCATGATCGTCCTGAGTGGTATAATTGTTATACATCTTCTGACGGAATGCCTGAGAAATATTCATTTGCTTATAGGCATGTGTAAAGATAGTATCTCTTGCAGCGGGTGACATGGCATCCCAGTTTTCTACGTAATTCGGAACAACGGCCAGACCACGTTTGAAATTGAAACCGGGATTACTGACATCAGCGCCCCAAGCGACACTGTATCCATGCTTGATGGCATTATTAATAATGTCCATCATGTCATTTAATTTGATATTGTAATATTTTGCCCATTCCCAATTGTCAGGAATTTCAATAGCATACTTCGTGTAGAATGGATGCGAATTGAATGAGGTGATGGGAATGTAATTTTTCATATTCAAACCCAAATACCTGGCAAATGATTTAGGCGTGTATGTTTTACCTTTATACGTAAAAGTTTTGGGGATTTTACCTAAATAGCCGTTCAGTGCACCATCAAATGCCTTGTGCCATTCTGGATCGAGCATGCCATCGGGATTGGTAATGACAGCGTCCAGCATAGATTTGAGGACCTTATCCATTTCTAATTCACGATATTTGGTTTGCCCGCCTGGGAGACCGGTATAAGCATATAACGGTTCAATACCATAATGTTCCCAAACATATTTAACATCTTCCGCTTCTCCACCGGCACCAAACTGTGTGTGTCCATGCATCCTCACATATTTGATTGCTTTATCTTGATAAGCATGATTAACGACGAACATCGGTGAGAGATTGATATGCCCCTTACCAGTCCGTATTAATTCGGATTCAAAAAATGATACCGTTGAAAATGACCAGCAGGTTCCACTAAGAGCCTGATTTTTGACACTTGTCGTTTGCAAGTCCACGACCTTTTTCAAATGATACGGACCTACAGTTACATTGTCTTTTTGTGCATATGTAACATCATTAAAACAAAATAAAATGACGAACAGTGATAGAAATAATATAATTTTCTTCATTGATAATCCTTTTAGTTATGGACCCAAAAGTCCACTATGTTAATAATAAAGGGATAATGTGATGTCCGGCGTACCGGACTGTTTGATAATACTATTTTTTACCCCTAAAATCACGTTCAAATGGATTTGCCTAGACAAATTCAGGATACGTAAACCTATTAAAATAGCGATAATCAATTTTTAGATAAATTGGAGGCAATGCAGTTACAGTGATTTAAGTTTCTTTTTCTTTTGAAAAAATTTCATAACGTATTACCAGAAGACTTTCCTAAACCATTTTATGGGATAAAATATAGTTTTAATTTTTCCCCTATTTTTTGAGTATTTACAGATAATAATCTCTATCATTATGATAAGCCTATGCAAAACCGTTCTTTTGCTCAATCTCTGTATTTTCGCAACTTCGAAATCCTCGAAAGTGGTAAAATGCTGCGGTTCAGAAGTCGCTCGGGCTTTGATATTGAACAAAATTCCTGGTTTTGCAAAGCCTTCTATGATATTTTAAGATAAAGCATAAATAACCATTGAATTGATTTTAATATTTAGATGCATACATTAAAAAAACGGTAAAATCTTAAACTATTACATTATATATTGCAAAACGTATACAATATCTACAAAATGCATTTAAAATTTAGACAAATGGACAAATTTATTAATTATCGGAAACCATAAAATACATATTGTTATCAACTAACCCGATACAGTAATTTTAGATTGATGGGATATTTAAACATCTATGGAAAGTAATTCCTTAATAATATTAAACATTAGAACACTCTAAATTAAGCGTAATGAGATGAGGTGCATTATTCAAAAAAAGCTGGTACATTGGAGGGAAAGGACTGTGGAGCTACGGGGATTCGAACCCCGGACCTCTTGCATGCCATGCAAGCGCTCTAGCCAGCTGAGCTATAGCCCCATAACGTTCATGAATAAAATATAACTAAAATTGCTTCAATGCCATACAAAAGTTACATTTTATCATGAAAAATTTTAAAGCAGTTTTCAACCTGTTATTTTTTTTCACTACTTTTTTTAATCTTTAACATCAGGGATATACATAAATCCATTATTTTAACCTTGACCCATAAACAACAATTTTAATCTGAGTGGAGAGCTTTTTTATGAAACGATCATTAAACTTTCTGCTGGTTACAATGTTACTGTTCGGTGGAATGACCGTTCAAATGGCTTGTAAATCCAGTAAGCAAGCAACTAATCAAAATGTCGATACAGATGGTGATGGGCTTACGAATGCCCAGGAAATCAAACTTGGCACGAATCCCAATAAAGCTGATACCGACGGCGACGGATTGACCGACGGACAAGAAGTCAATAAATATAAAACCAATCCGCTGGTTGCTGATACTGATGGCGACGGTTTAAGTGATGGTGATGAAGTATTAACTTATCATACAAATCCGCTGAAAAAAGATACAGACGGCGACGGTTTAACCGACGGACAAGAAGTATTAAAATATCATACGAATCCGCTGAAGAAAGATACGGATGGCGATGGTTTAACTGATGGACAAGAAGTTAACCAATATCACACCAATCCTAATAAGAAAGATACCGATGGTGACGGTTTCACCGATGGACAGGAAATTCAAATGGGAACCAATCCTAACGATCCTAACGATCCTGTTTACATCAGTAAATTAAACACGATCCATTTCGCATTCGATAAATCAAACATCGATAATCAAGCAGCTCAGTTATTAACTGAAAATGTTAAGAAACTGCAATCGAATCCTAAATTCAAGGTTCGCATCGATGCTTACACTGACCACATTGGTGGTGATCAATACAACTTACGTCTGAGTAAGAGAAGAGCTAATGCTGTTACGAAATTCTACGAAAACAACGGAGTTTCCACTGATCGAATCACTGCTCGCGGCTTAGGTAAAGCTCCGGTACCCTGTTACATGAACACACCTGAAAAAGGTTGCCGTGCTAATCGTCGCGCTGAATCACACCCGATCAGCCCATACAAATTTAAACCCAGTATGTAATGATAGGGTTAGTAATTAATGAAAAGGCGATTCTGAGTTTTCAGAATCGCCTTTTTTGTTTAAACGGATTTTGGATACCGGATACGTGATACCAGATATCAGATATCAGATATCAGAAAACGAGCCTTAATTTAAAATAATTAAAATTCAGGATCTGGTTCCGAATTAACCCCTTCCCACTTTTCCCTTTTCCCTTTTCCCTTTTCCCT
>DATFMK010000411.1:0-5671 GCA_035267005.1 Balneolales bacterium | reverse complement strand
GAGTACGGTTAAACGGATTATCAAAGAAAATAAGTTTGAGGGATGTGATTGAAGCGATTGATGGTCCGGAAATATTTACCGATTGTATTTTGGGATTAGAGGAGTGCAACGATGAAAATCCCTGTCCGCTGCACGAAAAATGGAGATATCCTAAATCTCAAATATTAGAAATTTGTGAATTAACCAGTTTCCACGATCTTTCGGAAAAAGCCAGAAATAGCCGGTGGATTAATGATAGTTCAATACCAGGATTTCGGAAGATGATTTTTGGGGAATAATGGTTATAATAAAATTAAGATATAATACTCTTAATTCTTATATTAAAGAAATATAATATTTGAGCAGGTTAAAAATCAAATAGGCAAAGACTAATTTGATCATATTATTGTAGAAAAAGAAAGAAACCCGGTCGATAAGTTCTAGGTAAACGAGCATTCAATATTGAAAATTAATGATACGGCTACACCAATTAACAAAAACTTACGGTACCCTGAAGGTTTTAAAGGCAATTGACTTAAAAATTGACTCGGGTAAAGTGACGGCTATTGTGGGACCCAATGGTGCCGGTAAAACTACGATCATCAAATCCATATTAGGTCTGATCAAACCTAACGATGGAGAGATTTATATACAGGACAAAAAAATAAATGGGGACTGTGAGTACCGGAGGAATATTGGTTATATGGCCCAGATAGCCCGGTTTCCCGAAAATCTGACGGTTAAAAATGTCATTAACATGATCAAGGACTTACGCACGGATGGTCATGTGGTACTCGACGAGGAATTAATTGATCTATTTAATCTCCAAAAAGAATATCCAAAACAAATAAAAAATTTATCAGGCGGCAACAGGCAAAAAGTTAATGCTACTATTGCCTTTCTTTTTGATCCGGATATCCTGATCCTGGACGAGCCAACAGCAAGTCTGGATCCGGTTGGCAGCAGTATCCTTAAAGATAAAATAAGGGATGAAAAAGAATCGGGTAAAACGATCATTTTGACTTCTCATATCATGGCAGAAGTGGAAGAATTGGCAGATGATATCGTATTCTTGTTGGAAGGAGATATCTATTACGAAGGGTCGATATTGGGTATGATTACCGGTACGGGTGAACAAAAATTAGAGCGGGCTATGGCCAGAATGATGGAGGGAGCAGAGGTATGAACCGGAGTATTTTAAAAATTTTAAAATATGAGTTCCAGGATATTATAAGAAGCAAATGGCTGATCTTTTATACACTGTTTTTCTTTCTCCTGACTGAAGGATTATTTCGTCTTGGTGGCGGAACGACCAAAACTACAATGAGTATGATGAATGTAGTGATCATTGTTGTTCCGCTTTTCTGTATTATACTCGGTACCATGTATCTTTATAATTCAAGGGAATTTATACAATTATTATTAACACAGCCGATTAAACGTAAAAATTTATTTTGGGGAATATACCTCGGATTGAGTATTCCCCTGGTGATATCATTTGTCGTTGGGATGGGTATTCCTTACGTCCTTCACGGATTAAATTCGGCAGATAGTATGTCATCATTTTGGACTTTACTGGCAAGCGGCGTATTACTAACTCTTATTTTTGTGGCTCTTTCATATTTGATAGCTATCATCTTTGATGACCGGATACGTGGTTTGGCGACGGTCATTGGCATCTGGCTGTTTTTTGGTGTGATATATGATGGTATCGTGCTCTTTATCATTTACATGTTCGGAGATTATCCATTGGAAAGGGTGATATTGGGTCTGACCGTATTCAATCCAATCGACCTGGCGCGTATCTTGTTATTATTAAAATTTGACATATCGGCTTTAATGGGATATACCGGTGCCGTTTTTGAAAAATTCTTTGGCAGTGGATTGGGTATAATTATGAGCCTGAGTGCACTTGTTTTTTGGATCGTAATCCCCTTATTATTAGCACTTAGAAAATTTGACCGGAAAGATTTTTAACCGGGAGGTTATTATAGTTAAATATTGGGTTTCTTCAATTTATATTTACGTTTGAGAAACTCTGTTTTCCTTAAATTTTCTGATCACTTTATCCTCACCTCAATCTGCCCTTCTTTCTCTTATTACATCCCCTCAAATATCGCCTTAAACAAATTCATCCATGCACCTACGCCGGACTCGTTTGTTATGTATAGATGTTCCTTTTCTTCGATTTAGGGTATCTGGAAGTCCGAAGATATCGAGATGGTTGAACATACCTCATGTTTTACCATATTAAAAATAGTATTCATATTTATATCTTATTGTTATTATTATAAATAATTGTGTGCTATTGTGTTGTAGTATTTTATATTATTGTTATTGACAATTTTAAAACCAAGAGAGTACCAACAAGATCAGTTGTGAAATTTAGGAAGATGAGCTTCATAATGGATAATCGAAGAACCCAACAAATACATGCTTTAATTTTAGTTTTGAAAAATTATCCGTTTACAAATTAGGAGGTTAAGCTGCATTAGAAAATTTTAAATGTATTTAAGACATTTAGGTCTTAATATAATTGTATTAATAAATCAAGAGAGTATGACAAAAGAGGCAATAGCTGTTTATCTAATAGTTTTTCTTTTCATATGGGGTTGTTCGTCAGATTCAAAAAAAACAAAAGAGCAACCATCGGAAGTGAAGAGTGAACAAAGTGTAAATGGTTTAACACCATTCCAGATAGAGAATGGAATTGGTCCTATTACCGAACCTGTTGAATTAGGACCTGTTGATGACAAATTAGCTGCAAAAGGTAAGGAGATATTTGAAAACAATTGCAGTAGTTGCCATCAAATAGGGAAACGGTATGTTGGGCCCGATCTTCAGGAAGTGACGAGCAGACGAACGGCAGCTTATATCATGAATATGATTATGAATCCGGTAGAGATGACGCAGAAAAATCCTACAGCTCATAAATTGCTTGAGCAGTTTGCTACACAAATGGCCAATTTGCAACTCAAAAAAGATCAGGCCCGGGCCGTAGTCGAATATTTACACTCTGTTAATCCAAATTCGAAGCAAAAATAACGTACATCAATACGTAATTATCTAATATACATCAAATGGAGGATTTGCATGTCAATCAAGAAATATCTCAAAACTATATATATGGGGGGGATATCATTAATCGTGACCGCATATATGATTAGTGGATGTACCTCGCAAAAGACGAAAATAGGTGGAGGAGACGCCGCTTCGGAAGTATATGTTGCTCCCGGAAAGCATGATGAGTTTTACAGTTTCATGTCGGGTGGCTGGTCCGGTAATGTATCGGTATACGGTATTCCATCCGGACGCCATCTTTACACCATCCCCGTATTTTCTCAAACACCGACCAATGGTTATGGATATACTGAAGAAACCAAGGCATTATTAAATACATCATTTGGGATGGTTCCATGGGGAGATACGCACCATGTCCAGCCGTCAAAGACAAACGGTGAATATGATGGCCGCTGGGTATTTGTTAACGATCGTAATACTCCAAGAATAGCCAGAATAGATCTTAAAACTTTCCGTACCGATGAGATAATTGAGATCCCGAATACCGGGGGTCAGCACGCTTCGGCTTTTTGTTCTTCAAACACGGAGTACATATCGGCTAATACGGAATACAGTATCCCGTTACCAAAACCATTGGGAAGCGGAGTGGATGTACCCATTTCATCTTATAAGAAGAACTTTCATGGAACAATATCCCTGATCAAGGTCGATCAAAAAACAGGTGAAATGAACATCGGCTTTCAAATTGAGGTACCGCCTTTCGATTACGATCTTGGCCGTTTCGGTCTTGGGGTATCGAAAGACTGGGTATTTTATACCTGTTACAATAGTGAAGAAGCTCATACATTACTTGAGGTAAATGCTTCACAAAAAGATAAAGACTTTGTCCTGGCTGTTAACTGGAAAAAGGCCGAACAGGCCGCTGCTGATGGTAAGGGGCAAATAGTTTCTGTAAATGTCGATCATAATCTGCGTGATCCCGAAACCGGTGTAGCTAAAACTGAAGTAATTAAGCAAGTAAGAGTACTCAAACCATCGGATTTAACGGGAGCCATTTATTATATGCCGGCTCCAAAATCACCGCACGGAATCAACGTTTCTCCGGATGGTGAATATATAGCCGAAGGTGGAAAATTATCAACAGTCGTTCCGGTTGAGTCGTTTACAAAAATGCAGCAGGCCATTCAAAATAATGATACCACCGGCTCACTGGAAGGCATACCTATATTGAAATATGAATCAATATTAGCGTATGAAGTGAAAAATGCCGGCCTTGGTCCGCTACACGTTGAGTATGATGATCAGGGACACGCCTACAATTCCGATTTCATCTCATCCGAAATCGTAAAATGGGATCTTAAAACAGGTAAAGTACTCGACCGTCATCCCGCTTACTATTCGACTGGTCACCTTACAGTTGCAGGTGGTGATACACGTCATCCTTATGGTAAATACCTGATAGCTCTGAATAAGATCACAAAAGATCGTTATCTGCCAACCGGTCCGGAGATGTTTGCCGGTGAACAGTTATTTGATATTTCTGGTGATAAAATGAAATTGATTCTCGATTTCCCGGTAGAAGGGGAACCGCATAATGCTGCCGAATTGCCGGCCAGTTTGATCGATACGGGTCAGGTTAAATATTTCAAGTTGAGTGATAATCGTAACCCGTATGTCACCCGGACCGAGCATGATACTAAAGTGGTCAGAGATGGTAAAAGAGTGGATGTTTATATGACAGCCATCCGAAGTCATTTCACACCTGACAACATTGAAGGTATCAAAGTAGGGGATACGGTTTATTTGCACGTCACCAATATTGAGCAGGAATGGGATATTCCTCACGGATTTGCAATGAAGGGTAATCTGAATTCCGGAATGCTGATTATGCCGGGTGAAACAAGGTCTACCATATGGAAACCACAAAATCCCGGTGTGTATCCTTTCTATTGTACGGATTTCTGTTCGGCTCTACACCAGGAAATGCAGGGTTATGTACGTGTTTCACCTGCCAATTCTGATGTTAAACTAGCATACGGTACGAATAAAGATTTATAAAATATTAAGAAGGAGGGTCTGAGGACCCTCCTTTCCCATCTTACAGGGGATCATTATTTATTTGAGGAGGGATGTAATGAAATTGAAGAATAAGATCTTATTGGTAGTCGCTTCCATCATACTATTTGCTGTATTTCTATTCCCGCTTTGGAAAATTCACCTGGATGCACCCCAATATCCAGAGGGCTTAGGGGTGAATATCTGGATACATAATATCACGGCATTGCATCCTCATAATCTTGAGACCATCAACGATTTGAATCACTATATAGGCATGAAAGCAATAGAGCCGGATTCTGTACCCGAGTTAAAAATTATGCCCTATGCTATCATATTCATTGCTGTTTTTGGATTTATCGTAATATTGTTTAATAACCGCATTTTACTAACAGGGTGGTTGGTGACATTTACAGGAATGGCTATAGCAGGCATCACCGATTTCTATTTATGGTTGTATGATTATGGACATAATTTGAATCCTAATGCCGCTATTAAAATACCGGGTATGAGCTTTCAACCACCGGTATTCGGATCGAGACAACTACTTAATATTCATGTTACCTCATTTCCTGGTTTGGGTGGGATATTAGTGGTCTTATCTTTGTTAATAGGA
>DATFMK010000410.1:0-8305 GCA_035267005.1 Balneolales bacterium | reverse complement strand
CTATTAATAGTTTGTATAACTAAGCTCATTGCCAAAGATAAAATATGAGCTTTCGGGATTAAAAATGCTCCAATATTACATTGATTAAGCATTTTTAAATTCAAAGCAGAGCAAGGCAAAATTTCGTAGCTCTTTTTAGATTCCTCAAATTTGAGGAACGAGTTATTTTTATAAGTTATTAAATTTACAATATGGTATGCATTGTTTCTTTTCGTATACGTAAATAATTCGGGTTAAAGGATTCCATACTGAATCACTATATGGTAATTCATTTTAAACATTTCTCTAATTGACTTTAATTCTATTTTAATATTTATAACCTACAGCACACATTAGGTAAATAAACGTACATACTTTTACACACCGATTTATCATTTTTTATTTGGTAATATACTTTATACAACAGATATGTTTATGTATATACCAGAAACAATTAATAACTTATTATTTTGTCCAATCTCCTTTATTTAATATTAAACTTTATCCGGGATACTTAATAAAAATACTGTTATAATAATGCTTTTTTCTTTAATTAAGCTAATCTAAGAATGCACCCTAACCCTTCAAGTTTTGTTATTTAAAAAATTTTGCAATTATTCATTTTTTATTTATGTATTTAATTCAACTTTATTATATTACTAACGTTTTGGTAAGGTAATAATAAGAACGGTATTAGGGGTTTTTTATAATGGGTGAACAAAAAATCACATTGGATAATTATGTTCGAAAAAACAAAAATCATTTACTCAAAAGTTATACTTTATATATAATAGCTTTTTTATATCTGATCTTAGTTTATAATGTTTACAAACATAACTTATCATTTTCTAATAATACTATAGATAATCTATTAATCTGGATTGGTATTGCATTCGTCATAGGACTATTATATCCCATAATTTTATATTTTTGTAATAATTATTTAAATAAAAATTATATAATTATAGGAAAGAATAAAATTATCTTTAAACTGGGATTAAAGGATAAAAAAATATTTCCAGCTAACAAAATTGACATCTTTACTCTTGAGCCGTCTTATATCAGAATTGTTAAAAAGGATGGACTGGTTTTTAAAGCACGGTATCATCTTACATTCTCGTCAAAAGAAACCTTAAAAGAATGGATCAAGTCCTTTAACACGAGAAATAATATACGTCAGGTTTAATGACTCTCTTTTCGCAGACCTTAACCCGGATTATTCACCAAGAAATTTTGTTGTGTTCCGAAAGCTTTCAGGATAAAAATGCGCGTGAAACGTATACGGTTACATTGATTAAGCATTTTTAATTTCAATGCAAAGCACGGCAACATTTCGCAGCTTTTTTTAGCTTCCTCGTAATCGAGGATCGGTTTATTTTTTATACGTTATTTAATTTACAATTAGGTAGGTATTACTTCCTATTGGTTACATGAATAATTCGGGTTAATACAGCAACTTCTGATTAAAAAAGTTGCTGTATTAACGCATTTTACAATCAGATTTTTAGCAGCGTTTTGCGCGTTTAATTTTCAGAATTAAAAATTCTATTGTACTCGTTTAATAAAGCCTCTTTATTTATATCGTCTAATTGTCGTACCGTCCCAAATACCTTAATTTTCCCATATTTTTCAATAGCATTCGTATTACCCGGATTATTTGGACCGTTTAAAACTACGCCCAAAATGGGTATATCGTAACGTCTCATTTGTTCTAAACTCAGTAGGGTGTGATTTATCGTTCCCAGCGTACTGCGCGCAACCAATATAACGGGAAGTCTAAGATATTTTATCAACCCAAGCATCATATCCTGATCGTTTAAAGGGACCATTAAACCCCCGGCACCTTCTATGATTAAATGATCAAATCGATATTCGGGCAGTTTAAAAGCATCCATTTTAATGGTAATTCCATCTATCGCTGCCGAGGCATGAGGTGACAAAGGCTCGGACAGCATGTAGGTCTCAGAATGGAAATGGGAATCATCAAGTTGTGTCCATTTTTGGACGCGTTGCGTATCGGTCATGTCCTCATCCAATCCCGACTGTACCGGTTTCCAATAATCAGCATTCAGCCCGATCGTCAACATGGCAGAAACCAATGTTTTTCCAATACCAGTGTCGGTTCCAGTGACAAAAAAATGCTTAGGTAATTCGATAGGCTTAGTCATTTTTTTGGAATGCTATATAAACGAGTTGATAATCTACTTCTACTATATCCGGATACTTTTGTGTCCAGTAGTTAATTAATTTTCTCATTTGGGCATTTGACAATTGTTTGTCGTTTGTCGGCGTGCCAGCTCCAATTTTCTTTAAACTTCGAAAAAAATCCGGCACAGAGTCGTATCTTTCGGGTACAATTTCAGAAAAAGAATCGACGAATCCCGGTTTCATTGATAACTGAACGACCAAACGATCTTCTTCCGGCAGCTTATTACCTGTGTAAGGATAATCCAGATCCTGACACATCGCCTTCCATTGCGAAAAACTATGATCGCCGGGAAAAGAAAATAGAAGTAACCCACCCGGCTTCAATGCATCAACCATGGCATAAGAAGCCAGCATTGCGTCTTTAAACCATTGCGCCGTGAATCCGGAAATAATTAATGCGTATTTTTGGGTTTCTTTCAGTTCATCACCATCTAAAACGCCAAATTTGACCCGGTCCGTTACTAATTCTTTTTCATACATCTTTTGTTCGCAAACTTTCACCATTTCATAAGAAGCATCAGTTACAAAAATGTCCCGATTGGGAAAAAGTTGTAACATCAGTTCTGTAACGAATCCAGTACCACAACCAATCTCAAGAATGGGTCCGTGTGGTATGATATCCATCCATGGCTGTAACGAGGCGATCATCTTTTCTGCCGCCAGTTTTTGGATATTCGCGAATTCATCGTACATACTCGTATGAGTTGAAAAATTATCTTTAATCTGGTTTTTGAGATCTTTTTTTGTGATATTTTCCGCCATCACTGACTTTAATCCTTTATAAATTCATTAATTTGCTGAAGACACCATACCGGATCAGTATGTAATAAGGAGTGTCCGCTTTTCTCCTTTATATGCATCATACTATTATCTAATCCTCGGTGTAACCTTTTCGCAATTTCGATATTCACGATTCTATCAGAATCGCCATGTAAAATAAGGATTTTTTTTAGGTTCTTCAGCTTATCCTTCTCCAAATGGTGGGTATTCAAAAATTGAAGATCATTTTTTAAAAGCTCCTGATTGAAAGATTTTTCAGGAATGGAATATGGGCATTCAAAAGGATACCAGCAATTCTGGTAAAAATAGGAAAGGAGTTTCCAGGGATCTTCATCCAGTTTATGAATCATTGATTCGATAATCCGTTTAGATCTTTTTTCTAAATGTTCCTGATCAGGATGGAAATAATCAAATCCGCTAATAATTACTAAATAATCTGCTTTTTTCAGGATTTCATCTTTTAGAAGATGTAAACCAAGCGAATGGCTGATGATTATAGGCACCTTTTGATGTCCCAATTTCACCTCTTTTGGATCTCCAAAATAACCACGATCCGTAGTTATTATTTGGTCAGTTTTGGGAAGTAAAGAGATCCAATCTTTCCATATCGATGAATCAAAACCCCAACCGTGTTGCAAATACCAAAGATTATGATTCTTTCCATTTTTTGAAGACATCAATCAAATAATCTATATGTTCCTTGTTGTGTTTTGCGGTAAGCGTAAGTCGTATTCGTGATGATTTTCTGGGCACTGTTGGTGGTCTGATGGCTGTAGCCAAAATCTCATTATCTTCAAGAAAAGCAGAAAGTTTGAGGGTCTCCTCTTCTGTACCAATTATAACGGGAATGATTTGTGATTCAGACGGTCCGGTATCAAATCCAATCTCCTGTAAAGAGTTCCGTAAATATTGAGCATTGGTTGCAACATTTTCACGCTCATCCTTCATATCAGGAATCAGATCCAGGGCTCCAGATAAAGCACCAACTATAGAAGGCGCTAATGCCGTGCTAAAAATGAATCCGGGACAATAATTGATCAGATATTCCCTCAGTTCTACTCTTCCCGACATAAATGCGCCCATTGAGCCAAATGCTTTCCCAAATGTACCCAGCTTGAAATCAACCTGATCATATCCGTCTGCAAGGCCTTTTCCTTGTTTTCCCAAAATACCGATGGCGTGAGCTTCATCAAGGTAAAGAGCGGCTTCATATCTATCCGCTAATGAACCTAATCCATCAACATCACATCGATCTCCATCCATACTAAATACCGTCTCAGAGACAATGATAATTTGCTTCTCATTATCCCGTTCTCTTTTGAGTAATTCTTCCAGATGATTCAAATCGTTGTGATGATAGCGCAACATCTGCGAATTGCTCAATAAAGCGCCCTGAATAATACTATTATGACTGAGTTTATCGGCAATTATTGTAGCGTTACGATTTGCTAATGTACTTAATATTGTTGTATTTGCCTGAAATCCGGTATTGAAAAGTATGGCGGCCTCATGACCTAACCATTCCGCCAATTTTTCCTCAAGTTCTTCATGACAGGTATAATCTCCGCAGATCAAACGGGAAGCGGTAGCCCCAGTTCCGAATTCACGGGTAAAGGCTTCTGCTTTCTCTATTAAGTATGAATGATTGGCCAGTCCGAGATAATCATTAGAACAAAAATTTAACATGGACCGACCGTCACTCAAGGTAACACGAGGCTCTTTGCGCGCACTATACTTAATAGGTTTAAGTGTACGATAGCGATTTTGAGTTTTCCGTTTTTTTAAAGCTTCTCGTATATAATTGTAGATATCAGACATGCTATTAAAACAGATCCGCAAAGTTTGAAAGCTTTGCGGATCTCCTTTTACTCATTTAAAATCTATATGTGAATTTTAAAAACTTTATTTTTTACCACCATACAACTTTTTATCCATCTTATCGATCTTTTCAGGGGTTAACGTTGTATCTGGCTGAAATGTCCAGGCCATTGCCTGAAACTGTCTTATAAATTTACGTTTCCTGTATTTCGGTGCAAATTGTGAAAATTCGATCATATACAAACGACGCTGTTTGGGAGAATATATCGTGTAATTGACAAATGGACCGCCCATCGCACCTTTAGTCATTTGCCACCAACCCATTGTTCGTAATGCATAACGACCATGCATTTCTAATGTTTTAGTTATGATTGGCGCCTTGTCCTTATTATATACTGTTGTTACATAAGCACTATCACGAGTACCTTGTACGTATCGTTTATTTAAACTATCTCGTTTGGCATTGATCCATTTTTGATTGATGTTGTCCACATCATAAACATTATCTTTCCACCATATCCAGAACCATCGATCGTTGGTCATCATTTGCCAGCGCATGCTAACAAAATGCGTCGTATCCACATTGAAATCATAATCATGTTCTATACGCATTTTGAATCCAAACTTATTCCACAGTGTATCCTCGATCGCCTTTTGTTCTCCACGATGATACAGATAGGTATTCCATCTTTGAAGAGTGACTTTATGCAGAGAACTTAATAGCTGATCACTCGATCGCTCTATTTTTTCAGCTAATGAATCATCAGAATTTCCGGTAAGAAACATCGTCCATTGATTTCTGTACCATTTATTTCGAACCGGGAAAGCGAAGTTTTTACCTTCTTTAACCCGTTGCTGAATACCTTTACTTAAAATGGCTCTGATGAATTTTCCGGTATTTGTATTTTCATTTAATGTTGCAGCAAAGATTACATTTTTACTTTTCTTAACCCGATCAAGATCCGAGGTACTGCGCAACGTTTGAAAATGCAAATCATAACGGGGTTCTGGTCTAATCACCGTTGGCATGTATCCACCAAATACATCGCGAATGGCATTTGCCGTTTTGCTATGCCACATTGTGGAATCCATAACCACTACGATTTCACCGTTACTCCCTACTGCCTCAGCTCTGTAATCTCCATTGCATCCCTCTAATGAGGCTCCGATAAGTAATAATAATAGTATTCCTGATATTAATTTTATTCTCATAACCGCCTTAAGTTTACGATAGTTAATGCAATAGTTTACAAAATAATACTACAATAAATAAACGTAATTTATCTGAATTTATTTATATCAATGCTTACAATCAGAATTTTCAACCATATTTTAATTCTTTAACAAATTGAAAGACATTATCCTTCCATCCTTCCTTTGGAAATCCGGATTTTATCATGTCTATCAAGGCACTTCCCACAATAAAACCATCTACTTTTTGGGAGATATGCATAGCGTCCTGATGATTTTTGATTCCGAAACCAATCAATACCGGGTTTTTCTTTATATTTTGATTCACCCGGTTGATGAACCGGTCCACCGATTTTTGTACTTCTTCGCCGGATCGAGCCCCGGTCACACCGGTTACCGAAACACAGTACACAAAGCCATTCGAACGCTCGTCGATCATCTTCATACGCTCGTCGGATGTATTCGGCGCTACCAGATAAATCAGACTAAGCTGATTTTTTTCGGCTTCCGATTCGATTATGGCCGATTCTTCGACCGGAACATCCGGCAAAATCAACGCATCCACACCGGCTTCGGAAGCATCTTTGCAAAAAGTCTCGATACTATAATGTAAAACCGGATTCAAATATCCCATCAACACAATAGGAATGTCCGATTGTTCCCTGATCTGTTTGACTTGCTTGAAAATTCCGGAGAGATTGATCCCGTTTTTTATCGCACGGTAACTCGATTCCTGAATAGTCGGTCCGTCAGCGAGTGGATCACTAAATGGCATGCCCAATTCAATAATATCAGCGCCGGCTTTCTCTACCCCCAGAATTAAATCAACGGTATCGTCTAATGTGGGATAACCGGCCGTTAAAAACAGGCTCATGATCTTTTCATCCGCCTTACCGTTGCGCTGTTGAAATAATTTGGTCAGTCGATTGTTGATTGTACTCATAATATTAATCAAGATATTTTGAAATGGTTCCCATGTCTTTGTCGCCTCTTCCGGAACAATTGACGATGATGATGTCATCTTCGGAAGTTTCCGGCATTAAGTTTTCCAGATACGCCATCGCATGCGCGGATTCTATCGCCGGAATGATCCCTTCTTTTCGGGAAACGAGTTTTACCGCTTCCATCGCTTCATCATCTGTGATAGCGTGATAATCCACCCGTTTCGTGTCGTGTAAATAGGCGTGCTCCGGACCAATACCAGGGTAATCCAAACCGGCGCTGACTGAGTGCGCTAATTGCACCTGACCGTCTTCGTTTTGAAGGAGGAAACTCATGGCTCCGTGTAAAATACCGGGCGTTCCGATGGTGAGCGATGCGGCTGTTTTATCTGTATCTGCTCCCAATCCTGCGGCTTCCAAACCGATTAAATGCACATCATCATCTAAAAAGGGATAAAAAATGCCCATCGCATTGGATCCGCCGCCCACACAAGCCAGGATATGATCGGGCAACCGTCCTTCTTTTTCCTGAATCTGACGTTTCGTTTCTTCACCAATCACTTTTTGGAAATCACGAACCAACATCGGATACGGATGTGGTCCGACGACCGAACCGATGATATAATACGTATCGCCCACATTGGTCACCCAATCGCGGATGGCTTCATTGGTCGCGTCTTTCAGGGTTTGGGAACCACTCATTACGGTTCGGACTTCCGCACCGAGTAAGCGAATCCGGTCGACGTTCAATTTCTGACGTTCGGTATCTTCTTTGCCCATGTAGATGATGCAATCCAAACCAAACCGGGCACACACCGTGGCCGTGGCGACTCCATGCTGACCCGCGCCGGTCTCTGCGATAATACGTTTCTTCCCCATTTTCAGGGCCAGTAAAATCTGTCCGATGGTATTATTGATTTTGTGAGCACCGGTATGACAAAGATCTTCCCGTTTGAAATAGATCTTGCCTTTCCCGTAATATTCGGTCATTCGTTCTGCAAACGTCAATGCCGTCGGCCGGCCCACATATTCCGTCAGCAAATCATGATATTGTTTCTGAAATTCGGGATCGTTCTTCGCCTCCCGGTAAGCGGCTTCCAGCTCATTAATAGCAGGAATCAGGATCTCGGGAACAAAACGTCCTCCAAACTTCCCATAATATCCCTCTTTTGTCGGGGCTTGATAAGGCATATGTAATGTAATTTTTGTTGTTAATTCGTTATTGATCAGAATATTTGTTTTTCAACTTCTCCTGTAGAAGATGACAGACCACGGACGACTGACGACCGTTTCGCTCAGATGTTTTGATTTCATTGATAACCTTTTATAAATATTTCGGCAATGGATATAACTGCCGTCTACAATCAACCTTCTACCACCAATATCTT
>DATFMK010000409.1:0-3097 GCA_035267005.1 Balneolales bacterium | reverse complement strand
GCAGCTTATTCTCGTTATTACGGACATAAGCGTTGACGCCATCCGCATAATCCTGCAAAATTTGTCGTTCGGAATCGGGCAGTGCCTTTTCCATTTTCTTGGCCATTCGCCAAAACCCCAAAACCCGCAAATATTTATCCGTTGAGAGCATTTTCTTCCCAAAAAATTCAGAGAAACGGCCCTGTTCGGCGATTTGCGTTAACGTCATTTGCCAGAGACGATCCTGTGCATGAACATATCCTACAGCAAAATAAAGATCGTGCATATTTTTGGCTGTGATGTGGGGAACCCCATAATCATCCCAGTTTATCGATACCGGTTGTTCAAGACCTTTCACTTTCAAATGAGCCGAATAATCGGGCAATGGCTTATAAAAAGTCCAATAAATGGCAATTCCGGCAAAACCGAGAATAACGATTAAAAGGAATAACAGGACCTTGGCAAATGATTTCATCTTGGTATAATAAAATTTATCGAGTTATGTTATGCAATGACTTCTTATGTAGATAATCAATAACTTTAGGTACGTTCTGCGAAGAATTCAATATAAGAAGGTTATGCAAAAAGACGGTTTTGTATAGTCTTCTACAATGTAAAGATACACAAAACATTAACGAGATTTTACCAATTAACATGTTCCTAACCAAGGAAAAATTGCAGGAAGTTGTGGATACTTACGGTACACCCACTTATTTATACGATGAACAAACGATACGGGAAAAATGTCTGAATTTAAGGAATCTGTTTACGGATCTTCCGGTGAAATGGTTGTATGCCATCAAGGCGAATGATAATCCATATATCCTGGAAGTCGTTCACTCCGAAGGATTTGGATTTGATACAGTCAGTTTTGAGGAAGTCCTTCTAAGCCGCCATTTTCAGAAAAATCCTCGTGACATTTTTTACACGGAAAATAATATGACCGATGAGGAAATGGAACAGGCTATCAATGAAGGTGTGATTTTAAATATCGGTTCCTACTCCCGCCTGGAAAGCTATTGCAAACACCCAAAAACCGAATCCTGCTCCATTCGCATCAAACCGGATATCGGCGACGGACATCATAAAAAAGTGGATACCGGCAATAAGGACAGTAAATTTGGCATTCGCATTGACTTAATTGATGATTGTCTGAAACTGGCGAAAAAGTATGATGTCAAAATTACCGGACTGCATGTGCATATCGGTAGCGGGATCAAGGAACCCCAAAATTTTGTGGCAGCCATGAAAAAATTATTGGAATTGTCATACAAATTTCCGGATTTGGAGATGCTGAATTTTGGTGGAGGCATTCCGATTCCATATAAAGAAGGAGAAAAAGAATTTTCACTTCCTGATTTTAAAAAACAGGTTTTCCCAATTCTCAACGCTGATCTCGAAAAACGGGATCACAAAATCACCTATTATTTTGAACCCGGTCGTTATGTGGTGGGAGAAGGCGGCATTCTTCTCACCAAAGTAAATACTGTGAAAGATCAGGGCCGAAAGATTTTTTTGGGAACGGATACCGGATTTAATCATTTGCTCCGTCCCGCATTGTACAACGCCTATCACAAAGTGGTGAATGTGGACCGGATGGATGAGCCTGCAAACGTCACGTATACCGTTAGCGGAAATATCTGTGAAAGCGGCGACGTGTTGGCGGAAGACCGATTGCTACCGGAATCTAAAGAAGGAGATATTTTGGCACTGACCGAAGCCGGGGCTTATGGCATGACGATGGCTTCTCATTATAATCGCAGAGCGTTGCCGGCGGAAGTTTTACACACTCAAGATGGCGAATTTAAGCTCATTCGCCTCAGAGTTTCAGCGGAAGAAACCGTACAGCGTTTTTTTGAAGATGTCGGGTACAAACCAACATTGAAAATGGGCTAGATATTAGCTACTCTCTATTGATAGAGAGTAGTTTAAAACATAGAAAATCGCTTTTTTAAAAAGTATTTAAGAATAATCAAAAGAGACAAAATTAATATTAATTAGAGAGGAAATTATTATGGAAATCAAAAATGTTGCTGTAATTGGTGGCGGAACAATGGGAAATGGTATTACGCATGTTTTTGCCATGAACGATTTTAATGTCACCTTAGTGGAAGTCAAACAAGAGTACGCTGACAGAGCCCTGGCCACAATTGATAAAAACCTGTCGCGCATGGTGAAAAAGGAAAAAATCACCGAAGATGATAAAAAGAAAGCGCTTGATAATATTACGATTAATCTGAATATGGAAGATGCTGTTAAAGATCGTGATTTGATTGTCGAAGCTGTAAACGAGAATTTTGACCTGAAAAAGAAAATATTTGAAACGCTGGACAAATCGGCTCCCGATTACGCCATTTTAGCTTCCAATACGTCCTCCATATCCATTACAAAATTAGCAGCTGTAACTAACCGTCCCGATCAGGTTATCGGAATGCATTTTTTCAATCCGGTTCCGGTAATGCGGCTCGTTGAGGTCGTTTGCGGATTGGATACAAGTGACGAAGTTTATGATACGGTGGAAGCCACTGCGCAGAAGCTCCAAAAAGATCCGGTACCGGTAAGCGATTATCCCGGATTTGTATCAAACCGTGTGTTAATGCCGATGATCAACGAAGCCATTTTCGCCGTTTATGAGAACGTAGCCACGCCCGAAAATGTGGATTCTGTAATGAAATTGGGTATGGCGCATCCAATGGGACCGTTACGTCTGGCTGATTTTATTGGTTTGGATGTGTGTCTGGATATTTTGAATGTTTTGTATGATGGATTTAAGGATCCTAAATATCGACCTTGTCCATTGTTGGTAAAAATGGTCAACGCCGGTAAACTTGGCGATAAAACCGGAGAAGGATTTTATAAGTACGAAAAATGAATTAAGCTATCGGCTGTCAGCATTAAGCTATCAGCCGATTTTTTTTAACCACAGAGGGCACGGATTGTTTACACAGAGTATAGAACGCGGACAACACGGACAACACGGATTTTCGCGGATTTGATTGACCAAAGGGGGCACGAAGTTAATAATTAACAATGCGCACTCAGTGTCATTGCGCGCCAAAGATTAAAAGGAAAAACAATCCTTCATTGAGAGTGATACATTGAGATATAATTAGAAAAC
>DATFMK010000408.1:0-2427 GCA_035267005.1 Balneolales bacterium | reverse complement strand
AGATAAATCTGGTGGAACTCCATCTGGAAATACTGGTGGTGATTTATCTGGATCATTTCCAAATCCGATTGTTGCAAAAATTCAGGGATTTCCATTGCCAATATAGGATGAATTTGTCGAATTTACTTTATTGCTTTTGACAGCTAAATTGTAAATAACCATCATCCGACAATCATAGTCCCAAACACCGGGATTTCGGATCGCGATCCGGAATAACCTTGCCAGGAGGTAATATATCAATCCTAAAATCCGGCAAATCCCGGTTCGGAAAGCAAAAACGATAAAAAAGAATCTAAACGTTTAATAAACCTATCTCTGTCATTTATGAACGAGGAAACGGGGTAGAAATATGCGATAAACATTTCCTCAAGAAAAACCACCTCTTCACGCTTAAACACCTCAAAGCAAGCTTTCCCCCTAAGATAGGGGGAACGGAAGAGGGTATGCCAGGCGTGCCAACCGGAAAGAAACGTATCCAACCACCAATCACACTTGGTGACGCCGGGCGTCCCGTGTGGCCTTACCAGGCAGAGACCAGTAAGGAGATAAAATCGATACCGGAACAATCGCTTTTTTCATTAGAAAAATAGATTATTATCCCATTAATGTGTTTGACAAATTTTTGTATAAGCTGACAGATTTTCAACTTTCATCCTCACAAATAAACACTAACCCCAGCTTGCCAAATAATCCCCGAAATCTGGTGGAGTAATTGATAGCTATACCGGTGATCGTATGGTATTACGGTTACATGAAAACTGAGCTGATTGTTTATATTTATTTTTGCACCAGAAATAACTGTAAAATGATAGCGTGAGTAACGGTAACTATTAAATGGATTGGAATTTGTTGTCGTATTCGATCCGTTGGTTGAAGTCACCGGATTGGGATTGAAAATGTTGTCTTTCATCTTGATTTCATCGACCGTCTCATTAACTCCGCCCCAAAGCTCGATGTGTTTGGTGATTTGAAAATGAGCGATAAATGGGATCTGTGCACTGTAAATGTGAAGATAATTACTCCAGCTAATGGAACTATCTACAGCTGATGGAACGGCTTGTGATTGTGTTGCACCCGTTGTATCCGTTGTTTGAGTGAGTTGCAGTCCTGTTTCGCCGCTGGTTTCCAAGGAATGCAGTCTGCGTCGATAATATCCAAGTTGTACACCGAAATCAAAGGATATATTACGAGTTGGCGACCATTGATATGAAAGTGCTAAGTTATGATTCCAGGAAATTTCTGTACCATCACCTGAATGTAATAATGTTTGTTGTGCGGTAACCGTTTTTCCCTGAGTGGAACTTGTCCCTTGTGCATTTTGATTGATAAGCAGGGAAAACACCTGTGATCGAACTCCGGGTGATAACCCAACACGATTTGAATATCCGCTATAGATAAAACGTAATCGACTTTTAGAGGTTACCGTATATTGCATCGTCAAGCCACCATTGAATGTGATGCCATCGTTCGACCAACTGTCGTTATTATTTATCACACTCTCATTTAAACTATAAGCCTGACCAGAATTGTAGGAACCTGATTCTGTGTAAGAAGGCTCGGTGTTGTTTAAAGTTTCAGTACCTTTGCCAACCAAATAGCCAAAATGGATCATCGTTCTGAAATATGGAGAAAAAATAAATTGTTCACCTAAATCAAAATGGATATGATGATAATGCTGCGATCTGTGTTCAGTAAATAAGTTGGAAGGAGAGGGCATACCATTCAACAAATTCGCCTGAGTATTAACAGGCGTTGTAAAAGCAGGATTTCCATAGTCTCCATTACGTTTGAAAAGAACGGCCTCGACTCGTAATCCAATTGTATTTTGACCGGATATCCGGTATCCGGTGTACAATGTTAAAAATTGATTGGTTTGTTGTAACCTGTTTTTCTCAAAAAAATAGGGCGGATTTGTTGATCCATTGCTATTATTCGCTTGAAAATTGAATAAGGAATTTGAATGATAAGTGAAATTATAGGTATCATTCTGCGAAACAATGGCCTGGTATTGAAAACCGATAAATAGATTTTTATTAGCTAAAGGATAGCCAAGGATAGCGCCGGATAAAAAAGGTTGCTCATACAAACGATGTCCCGATACATTATTCGATGAGGAAATGTAATGGTATCCAGGAGATCCCAATTTAAAGGTATTACGGCTATTGACGTTGGCATAAGCATACCAATTTTGTAAGTGTAAATCGGGCAGCCAAGATGGGTCCTGATCCAGTTTGTTGATGGGATTTGAGGAATAAAATCCGGGTACAAGATTTGAAAATGAACCGATATCAGTAGGGTTAAATTGACTTGGCTTATAGAAAAAAGACTCGTTATCGTATGATGCCTGAATAGGTTTATACTGGAAAATTTGGGCCTTAAGGACCAATGGTAATAATATCAATGTGGATAGTAATACCAGTTTCTTCA
>DATFMK010000407.1:0-10263 GCA_035267005.1 Balneolales bacterium | reverse complement strand
AAATAAGCGTTACTATGTGATTCGATATAAAAATAAGTGATTGCTAAAAAGCTTTACACCAATATTTGGTTTACACTTTTTATGTCTGAATAAACTTATTTCATAGAAGGCTTTGCAAAACCGTTCTTATGCCCAATCTCTGCATTTTAGCGACTTCGAAATCCTCAAATATAGTAAATAACGTGAGGTTTGGATAAAATCTATTTAAAACTGCATATTTAAATTCCTACTTCACTTTGAAGATTTCTCCTACCGCTCTTTTAGACTTAAAGTGAAGGATTAACACATTCAGATTTTTAGTAAAAACAATATTTTCCTTTAATAAACGCAGCCCTCACCCAAAATCCCTCTCCCCTGGGGAGAGGGACCGATTTGAACTTCAGTTCAATTCAGGGTGAGGGGAGAATTCTGTATTGATCAAACCAAACATCAGAACGTCGAAATGATGCGAATGGACATAGATGATATAGATGGTTAACAAACATCAAACAATGGCGTCATCTCGAAGCCGCTCATGCTTTGATCTTGAACAAAATTCCTGGTTTTGCAAAGACTCCTCGTACAAAAAAGGAGCTTTTAAAAAAAGCTCCTTTAAACAAAATCTGAAAATCAATGATATTTACGCTTGCTTTTTAACCCATGAAGTACAGTGTCCCTGAGGATTGATTGGGCCGGCTACGACAGAACAGCTGCCGCATGGTTTGCCGTTTGCAGGCGCAGTATAAAAGTTGCAATTATCGCAACGTTTATCGGCATAAGGTGAATGTCCGGTATATTGTAGCGATTTACGCATTTTCTTTTGAGCGTCGGTTAATCCACTTATATCGGTACAAGGGTCGGATTCTGCAGTAGCTTGAGCTCCACCTTGTGCACTTTCAGCCTGAGAGGACGATTTCGTTTGAGATTCTGAAGAACTCTCTTTTTTACCTCCTCCACATGCAGCTAAAAGAGAACTGCTGCCAATTCCCAGGGCTCCAACCATTGTCAAGCGTTTAAGAAAATCTTTTCTTGAAATTTCATCTTTGCTCATAATAACAACGGGTTTATTTATAAATTTTGGTTTATAGTTGTTAGTCTATCAAAAATAGTATATAGATCAAATCTAAATAGATAAATAACAAACTTATCTAACTCTATGAGAACCTTATTATAATAAGAAATATAGAAATCAAATATCCTATATAATTTTCTTAATCTATCTAATTACTTGCAAATTTCTTTTTCAGATTTTTCAAATATCATCTGATTCCTTTTACTTCTTACCTATCGCTTTTGTAATTCTATTATTCAAAGCGATCAATAATTCGTTATCAGAAATTTCTATAAACTGTTGAATAGCAATAGAATGAATATTATCTTTGTCAGCCTGTCGAAAGCGGTCATATAATTCCCGGGTCATCTGTTCAAAATCACCATGGTAATCCACAATATGTTTTGATGCGTTCAAGTCATCCGGTAAATGATGATAAAGATATAATGTATTGTTTTCTTCAGGTTTTTCGTCATCACCCAGCCAGTGCACCTCCGCATCAGGTGAGTAATGAGTGTATTTCATCCCCGGGCTTTTCGGCTTATCCGTTTTTTTATGTGGTCGATAGGGATGAATTTCTTGATGAATGATCTTCTCTATATCCAGTCGGTTGATGAATCCCGGTCTATATATTTCAAATGGTTTTTCGGAAACATCAAGAACGGTGGATTCGATGCCAACCTGACAGGCCCCTCCCCGAATTATGGGAAAATCCTCACCGAAATCTTCCGTAACATGTTCCGGTTTAGTCGGACTTGGTTTCCCTGAAGTATTGGCACTTGGCGCTACCAGGGGGCCTGTTTGACGTATGAAGGCCAATGCGATAGGGTGTTTAGGCATACGCACGGCTACCGTATTCAATCCCGCAGTAATGATATCTAAAACTTCTTTCTTTTTTTTGAATATGAGAGTGAGAGGACCCGGCCAGTAAGCCTCCATTAAAGCAGTCGCTTCATCTGGAATTTCTGCTGCAAAATCGGACACCATTTCAGGTGAGGCTACATGTACAATCAGAGGATTATCGGTAGGGCGGCCTTTTGTTTCAAATATTTTGCGAATGGCTTCCGGATTCCAGGCTGAGGCGCCTAAACCATATACTGTTTCTGTAGGAAAGGCAACGACTCCACCTTTGATGATAATATCTGTGTAAATATCAGGCAAGATTGGTTACTTCCTCTTCCTTGGTTACTTGTTTAAGAAATTCAATAGCTGAATTCAGATTGGGAATGTCATCAATGATAAATCGAACAGCGTCATTCTTTTGAACAATTTTAAACTGATCTTTGAAATTTGTCTGTAGCTTTTGAACCACGCTTTTAAAACGTCCGTCTTCATAAAAAGCGGCACCATCTTCTGTTTTGGTATTCGGACACATCAACCACATTTTACCAGTCCGAATAGTAGCTTTGTGAATAAAAATTTGCGAAGCATAATGCTTAATAATAGCTGCCTTGACCAGGTTTTGTCCTTCTTCCGGAAGGTTGCCAAAACGATCGGTGACTTCATTTTTCCAATCATCAATTTCTTCTAAAGATTGGACTTCCGCTAATTTTCGATAGATATTAAGGCGCTCAACATTATCTTCCACATAAAATTTGGGAAGCATCGCGGTTAAATCGAACTCAACAGTGGTTTCCGGGTGATCAACATTGACTTCCACTTCATCGAATAATCCTTTGAACTCGGTTTCTTTCAGTTCTCTAACCGCATCATTCAGGATTTTAGTGTAAAGGTCAAAACCAATTTCATTTATGAATCCACTTTGTTCTGCTCCTAAAACATCGCCGGCACCACGGATATCCAAATCTCGCATAGCGATATTGAAACCGGAACCGAGATCAGAATATTCTTCTAATGCCAGAAGGCGTTTGCGAGCTTCAACACTTAAATCTTCGAGAGGAGGCGTGATAAGGTAACAATATGCTTTACGATTGGAACGTCCGACGCGTCCTCTCAATTGGTGGAGTTCGGATAAACCGAATCGATCTGCACGATTGATGATGATGGTGTTAGCGTTTGAAATATCCAGTCCGTTCTCGACAATATTAGTGGAAACCAAAACATCAAATTTGTGATGATAGAATTGGGTTATGATTTTCTCCAGCTGTGTACCAGTCATCTGTCCATGTGCAAACCGAACACGGACATTGGGTACCAGTTTTTGAATCATATCTGCAAATTCAGAAATGTTCTTAACACGGTTGTGAATGAAAAAAACCTGGCCACCCCGGCTGGTTTCCTGCAGGATAGCATCTCGCAATAAAGCAGAATCAAAACTATGAATTTCGGTATAAACAGGCTGACGATTGGGTGGAGGCGTGTTGATGATACTCAAATCCCGTGCACCCATTAATGACATATGTAAGGTCCGGGGAATAGGGGTTGCCGTTAAGGTAAGGACATCAACCGTAGCCCGAAATTCTTTTAATTTTTCCTTGGCGGATACTCCAAATCGCTGCTCTTCATCAACAATCAGCAAACCCAGATCTTTAAATTTCACATCTTTTGAAGTAAGCCGATGAGTCCCGATTAAAATATCAACTTTTCCTTCCGCCGTCTTTTTTAAAATTTCCTTTTGCTGAGCTTTGGTTCGAAAACGGGAAATAGTTTCAACATTAACGGGAAAATTCGCCATGCGTTCCTTTAAAGTCTGAAAATGCTGATCCGCCAGAATCGTAGTCGGAACCAAAATCGCAACCTGCTTATGATTCATCACACATTTAAAAGCGGCCCGGACAGCTACTTCCGTTTTCCCAAAACCGACATCACCGCAAACGAGGCGGTCCATCGGAGTTGGACTCTCCATATCTTCTTTAACAGATTCTATAGCGGTAGCCTGATCTGGTGTTTCTTCAAATCGAAAAGAGGCTTCCAGTTCCGTTTGCCACTCATTATCCTTCTCAAAAGCAAAAGCTTTTTGTGCTTTTCGTTTCGCATATAGTTTAATCAGGTCACGGGCGATATCCTTAAGCCGTTTTTTCGTTTTGGCCTTCTTACGCGCCCATTCACCGGTACCTAATTTTGTAAGTTTGGGCTGCGCTCCGTCTTTCCCTGAATATTTTTGAAGCTTATGAAGACTCGAAATATTTACATATAAAACAGAGTCATCTTTATATTTGAGCTTTACAGCTTCCTGTTCTGTATTCCGGACTTTTATTTTCTTGAAACCTGCAAATTTACCGATCCCGTAATCGACATGAACTACAAAATCCCCGACATTCAAATCCCGTAATTCTTTAAAAGAAATCCCGCCCCGTTTACGCTGACGTTTTATATTGGGACGATGATAACGGTTGAAAATCTGATGATCGGTATAAATTGCTATCGCTTTATTATGAAGCAAAAATCCCTGATGAATGGTCTCAATCGACAAGTGATATCGATTTTGCTTTGTGTGTTCTCCCAATAAATCCTCGAAGCGATCTCTTTGTCCCTCGTTATCGCATAAGATATAGATATCATAATTTTTATCGGAAAGATCCCGGATATTGGCTTTCAGAAGTTTTATTGTGGCATTAAAATCAGGTTGAGGGGAAGCGTTTAAGGTATAATTCCAATCCGATTTTACATAGCTCAGTAATCCACCCATAAAAATGGAGGGACGGTTGATGATATTTTCCTTAAAAACATCAGGGCTCAGAAAGAAATTTTCAGGTGCTAAAATTTCGTTATCTATTTTTTCTCTTAGAGAAAGAAATTTCTCACCGGCTGATTGAAATCTTTTTTCCAGCTCAGCATATACAAGCGGCGAATTATAAAGGATGACAAGGGTATTATCATCTAAATATTGGAAAAGATCTCTTTTATGCTCTTTATCTAATTGGTCCACATTCGGTACCAGGTGAGCAACATCCAGATAAGCGATTGAACGTTGGGAATCCGGATCAAATTCTCTGATAGAATCAACTTCATCTCCGAAAAATTCCAGACGAACAGGGTATTCACCGGAAAAGGGAAACACATCAAATATACCACCGCGTTGGGCAAATTCACCGGGATTATCAACGAATTTTACTCTCGTATATCCTTGATCAATCAGCGTTTCTTCTAAATGCTCCAATTCCCATTGATCGCCTTTTGAAATGGTTAACGAAGCTTTTGCAAATGTTTCGGGGGATGCAATCTTATCAAAAAGAGCTTCTGCAGAAGTGATGATATTCGATTGATCGTTCTTTAATATCGTATCCAATACCTCCGATCGATGAACCATCGCACTCGAATCCAGTACCTGTTTGGTATCATAAGGTTTATGATTCGTAGGTGGGAAGAGATGGTTCTCAACCCCGAGCGTATCAAGATCAGACTTTAAAAATTGTGCACTCTCATGGTCGGGATATACAATGAGGATATTGCGTTTTTTTTGTTGCAATCCCTGTATTAAAAATGACGATGTGGAGCCAACAAAACGATCCAGTTTGATGGAATGTCTTTCCTTAAGATGTTGCTCAATTTCTTTTATCGGAATTTCCGATTGAACAATCTTGCTGATATTCTTCAGAGACATCTATGAGTGAATATTATGTATAATTTTGTTTTCTGAGTTTAACCGCACTTTTTCAAAATGCAAAATAACCTATAAGATACTAAAAACGTACGGATGATTCATTTATGACTTGTTTTACAATTTTTTTAAAATTTATAAGCCTATCAGTCATATAAGATTAATGGCATGTGTTAAAATAATTTCATCATATGTATATAAATCTATTGACTATATGCCATAATTATTGTTTAATAAATACAGGGTTTGTCACAAAAGAGACGGATCACCCCTAATCCTGTTTTTGATAACTCGAACCAGGCCAATCTTATTATGTTGTGCATAAAGTTAATGATTTTGACGATTATTTTTCAGATGTATCCGGGAATCACGGACGTCCATACCAGGTTAGAAAATAATGACTTATACAATAAAGGTATGCTGGAAAAAAAAGACGGGCAATGGAAACAAGCCCTGAATACCTGGTTTAATGCACGAACCCGGATGCTTAAAACTGGTGACGTAGATCCCCGTATCGGATTCGCTTATATACAATTAGCGACTAAAAAGCATGCCCGTAA
The DNA here is from genome assembly GCA_035267005.1 of Balneolales bacterium. Classification (GTDB taxonomy): domain Bacteria; phylum Bacteroidota; class Rhodothermia; order Balneolales; family DATFMH01; genus DATFMH01. The sequence continues at coordinate 4,172 of DATFMK010000407.1, read as the reverse complement.
ATATTTTAAATCGGCTTGCATCATGTATTTTTGGTCACTCAACGTACGGAATCTGAACAAATATCATAAGGCCATATTTAAAGAAATTGAGCGCATAAAACCTTTATTAAGCCTAAAAGAATATCATCATTTTATCAAACTGTGGAAACATAATAATGCTGAAGTATTGGATAAGATCAGGGGATTTTGGATCGAACATGATCCCACCCCAACAACATTTGTAAATGAGCGATTGCTCGAACACTGGGAACGAATCGCTTATGTGAAGGAACACTTCAAAAAAAACAATTCAACGGTTTATGGAACTGATGATCGAGGTATTATTTATGTCAAATATGGTTCGCCTTCCCGTAAACGGCGTGGAACGTTTGTATTAGATCGATCGAGTATAGAATCCTGGGCTCGGGAAATGCTCTATAAGTCGGGCGGCCGGACCAGCGTGGATATCGATAATAACGGGGGCGTCAACGCAATGATCAGGGCTTCTCAAAAAGATCAGGAAAAGATTAGATACATCGTTAATACTATTCGGAAATATAATAATTACAATCAGTATGATATATGGGTATATAATCATCTTAATAATCAAAATGATAATCATGTGATTTTCATTTTTGGACGGCCTGGAAGTGGAGGTTCATTCGGCTTGATCCAATCTATAGATGATCTATTAGATTCTTCGGTCTACAGGCAGCGGCGTTTTCCTCTCGATGGGCAACCTTTCGACATTGGAATTATCATGCAATTGCTATATTATCAACAGATTAAGCATATCGATAGATATTTCAGCAGTGCTTTTCTGAATCTCGAATCGTCCTGGGTATCCAATAATCTGACTGCGGATACTTACGCGGCCAAACATACTTATAACGAGCATCGCCAGGAAATTCAATCTCGCCAAAGGAAGGCTCCTGATCAAAAATCGACTTTTGATCAGCAACTGCCCAAAATATGGATAACCTATAAACAGGCACGGTATCTTAATGATCAAAATAAACCATTTAGCATTATTTTTGTGTATTCCGAGCCACAGAAAGTATTATTGAAAAATTACAGTGTAGCCAGACTTAAGAAAAGTAGGGTTAATTATTATGTAAAACACAATATTACCTTATGGAATAAGCATTGGTACGAGACCAGCAGTGCCAATCAGCTACCTGAAGTTCATTTTATGAAATCAGGATATTTTAATGGGCCGGTGCCTAGTCAGACCATTTTTAAAGTAAATCACAAGAGTAAAGAACAGATTCATGCCAGGGTAGCTGTTGATGCTTATAATCTTAATAAGAAAAAATCCGTAAACGGAGATCCGTTTCCATCTTATTTATTAGGTACCGGGAAAGAAAAGATCACTTTTAAAAAGCCATTAAATCCTGATAAAAATGTACTTCAAATGAGTGATATTGTTTTAGGATACCGGGATAGTTTATTGGAGCAGAAGAATAAAGTATCCGGGTACGATTTTTATGTTCCCTATAAAAACATCATACCCCGAAACAAGGATATGAGGCTTCATGTTGAGATCTATCATTTAAAAGAAGATCTCGACGGAAAAACAAAATATGAAATCGATTATCGTATTATTCCATTAAATAAACATGGAAAACCAGTTAAAAAAGATAGTTATGTCGGTTTGACTTTACAGTATGTATCTCATACAAATGAGGCGAAAGATAATCTTCAAATCGATTTACATGATATTAAGGAGGGAAGATATCAATTAAAACTTAAAGTGAGTGATGATCACTCGGGAGAATCCGTCTCAAGAATCGAAAATTTTCAAAAAGGTGAATAATTCGTAATAAATAAATAATAGAAAGCGGCTCCATTAAATGGAACCGCTTTCTTATCCATTTAAAAAAAATAGACTTACATTACAGCTGATACTTCAGCCCATTCCATATTAAAAGCACTGGCGACATCTTTATAGGTTACAACACCATGGGCGATATTGAGCCCTTTATCCAGTTCCGGATTTTCGTTTAACGCTCTTTTCCATCCTCTATTCGCAATTTGAATGGCGTAAGGAAGCGTAACGTTAGTAAGGCCTATTGTACTTGTGAAGGGTACGGCACCGGGCATATTAGCCACACAGTAATGAACAATGCCATCGACAACAAAGGTCGGATGATCGTGTGTCGTCGGTTTGGCTGTTTCAATGGAACCACCCTGATCGATGGCGACATCCACAATGACTGAACCAGGTTTCATAATTTTTAACATATCACGCGTAATCAAACGTGGTGCTTTAGCACCAGGGATTAATACTGCTCCAATAGCCAGATCGACATGAGGCAGATATTCGCGAATATGATGTTCGGATGACATGATGGTCGTCACATTTTTGGGCATGATATCATCGAGATATCGTAATTTCGCGACATTAATATCCATGATCGTAACATTGGCGCCCATGCCTGCAGCTATTTTAGCGGCGTTTACACCGACGATACCGCCACCCAGAACCAATACATTGGCTGGAGGTACGCCAGGAATGCCACCAAGCAGGACACCGCGTCCGCCCTGGGCTTTTTCAAGATATTTGGCACCCTCTTGAACCGACATACGGCCGGCGACTTCACTCATTGGTATCAGCAATGGCAGAGAATGATCGGCTTTTTCAACCGTCTCGTATGCAATTGCGATACATTTCGAATCAATTACTGCTCTTGTTAATGTTTCACTTGCAGCAAAATGAAAGTACGTAAAGATGATTTGATCATCACGCATACGAGGATATTCTACCTCGATAGGCTCTTTTACTTTCATGATCATATCAGCTTTCGCCCATACTTGCTCAACGTCCTCTATGATTTCTGCTCCGGCATTAATATATTTTTCATCCGGGAAACCACTTCCCAGGCCGGCATTTTTTTCAATCAATACAGTGTGGCCGTTTTTTTTCAATTCGACCACGCCTGCTGGTACAAGAGCAACACGATTTTCGTGTGACTTTATCTCTTTTGGAACTCCTATTACCATTTAATAATCCTTGTTTTATTACTTTGTTAAAAATGTTTACAATATTCTGTAATCAGAAAAAAATAATTAACGAAACTTATGAATAATTTTGAAAAAGTACGTAATGTTGTTTTCTTGCAATTTTAGAATAAATCACTACGTTAGTTCAGGCATGCAGTGCAATACCATAAATAACGCTTACAACGAATATCACCTGATAGATGATATCTAAAGAAATATTTAAGAAAGTCAGAAAACTTGAAATACGAACAAAAGGCTTAGTTAATTCCTTATTCGGAGGTGAGTACCAGTCAGCTTTTAAGGGTCGAGGGATGGTTTTCTCTGAAGTGCGAGAATACCAATTCGGGGATGATATCCGAAAAATCGATTGGAACGTCACGGCCAGAACGGGAGAACCATATGTAAAAGTTTTTGAAGAAGAACGGGAACAAACCCTGATGCTCTGCGTGGATATTTCGTCGAGTGGAGTTTTTGGCAGTAAAATTCAGCGTAAAATGGATTTGGCCGTCGAACTGTGTGCCGTGCTTGCCTTTAGCGCCATCAATAATAGTGATAAAGTTGGTTTGGTTCTGTTCAGTGACCGGATTGAAAAGATGGTCCCGCCGAGAAAAGGCCGTTTACATGCATTACGGCTTATTCGGGAATTATATACAACTGAGCCGGAAGGGGTTGGCACAGATATAGCCGGAGCGTTATCTTATGTGAGTAAATTATTGAAACGGAGATCAATACTCATCCTGGCAAGTGATTTCGAATCTCCTGATTTTGAGAAAGAAATTAAGGTTACCAATAAAAAACATGATTTAGTTAATATTGTCATTCAAGATCATTTAGAGAATGAATTACCGGATTTAGGACTGATTCCGTTAAAAGATGCAGAAACAGGTGCCGTTCAATGGGTCGATACTTCCAATAAAAAAGTCAGAACAGCTTATAAAGCGAGACGTCTGAAGCGTCACCGGGAATTAATGGATTATTTTTTGAAATTACACGTGGATACTGTCACGGTTCAAACAAATGAATCGTATGTTGAGCCCTTAATGAAATTTTTTCAACGAAGAGCAAAACGATATTGATGAAGAAAAACAGAATATATTTTATAGTCGGTCTGTTAATTATTGTCTGCAGCTTTCAAGTGCATTCAGTTAGGGCGCAACAAGTTTACAGTTTTATCAATAAAGATTCCCTGC
>DATFMK010000406.1:0-4270 GCA_035267005.1 Balneolales bacterium | reverse complement strand
AGCGATATCGCGCGAAGCCCCTAAATTATTTAAGGCAATTGAATTTGATTTATAGTTTTTTTCACAGCCTCAGAGGCGTTGGTAATTAATGTCCAACACATTCAACGGCGTCATCTCGAACCCGCTGGGTGGGAGATCTTTGGAACACTAATAGGGAATAATAAGCGAATATTTTACACCTTTAATCTTAAACAACATCCATATCAATCGTTGCCGGTGAAAGGCCACTGCTTGTGGCTTTTAAATGTATCGAACCATGATTTTCTCCTTTGGGTCGCACAATGACCAAACATCTCCCTTTAAAACTTTTACATTTGGAATTGCTGAAACTTTGCATATCATTGGGTTTACCATTTCCAACAGCCGCTATTTCACCTTCACTACTGACATCAAATTGAATAGGTAATTCAGCATTTGGCACTCTTTCTCCTTGTGCATCAACGATCTCAACCGTAACATAGGATAAGTCATTACGATTCGCCTGGATATTTGAACGATCAGCAGTTAGGCGAAGAGCTCTGGGTTTACCTGTTGTTTTGAAAACTTTATGTTTTACAACACGACCGTCTTTTATTCCTAATGCACGCAATTCACCCGGTTCATATGGAACTTCAAATGCCGCCGTTAATTTCGCATCAGAAGATACCTTCTTCTCTCCAATCTTTTTGCCATTTAGCTCAAGTCTGATCACAGGATACCGGGAATAAACATTCACATTCAATTTTTTCCCCTTGGGAACATCCCAAGTCCAACTTTGATGTTCATCAGGCCAGCCCCATTTACTGATTTCTTCTTTTTGTCCTTCAGGAAACGGACTGTGAACCGCCATCTCCAGCATGCTTTGCTTCCAAACCACATCCCGAAAATAGGATTGTGGTTTTTTAAAGCCGCAAATGTCAATATCTCCACAATATGAATCGAACCAGGGCCATGGTTTTCCAAAACTCCTTGGGGGAGTATGCGGACCGGTAATTTGAGAATGGCCAATACCCGATTCCCCCAGATAATCCATCCCTGTCCAGACGAAATCGCCAATTACCCAAGGATGTTTTTCCACTTGCTGCCAGTTTTCAAGCGCATCTTTTGGAAATGATTCGGTTCCCACCATGACGCGATCGGGAAAGGTTTTGTGATCGTCTTCATATTTTTCCCACAGATAATTATATCCGCCGACATCCAACATTTTATATGCGGATGCTGAAGAGGACCATGGATAGACCCCATTTATGGCCTCTGTTATGGGGCGAGTCGGGTCCAACTTTCGAACTAATGATATAATTCCTTTTTCATAATCTAATCCGGATAAATCAACGCGGTCGGGAATTTCATTGCCAATGCTCCATAATATCACACTGGGATGATTTCGATCTCTTTTGATCATCGATTCAATATCTTTACGCCACCAATGTTTAAAATACAAATGATAATCCATGGGCATTTTCCCTTTATCCCAACAGTCAAAAGCCTCATCCATGACCAACATTCCTAATCGATCACAGGCGTCCAAAAACGCAGGAGATGGGGGATTATGACTCGTTCGGATCGCATTAAATCCATGCTTTTTCATCAATTCCACACGTCGTTCTTCGGCGCGGTCAATCGCTTTTGAACCTAACGGACCATTACAATGGTGCATGCAACCACCTTTGAGGAGAACGGATTTTCCATTAATCCGGAGTCCATTTTTGGCATCTACTTCAATTGATCGAATTCCAATATGAGCATTCTTTTGATCAATCTTTTTACCATTCTGCAGAATATTAACTTCAACTTTATAGAGATTCGGCTCATCAGGGGACCACAGCATCGGTGATTGCACCTTAATGAGATTTGTTTTTTTCGTTTCACTATTTGCTCCAATAGTTACTTCACCCTTAGCCTTACCAATTCGATCACTTTTTGGATTATAAAGAATGGATTCAACTTCGAGTATTTTTTCAGTATTTGAATCATTCTTTATTGTAGATTCAATTTTAACCATTGCTGCCTCTTGTGAAACCTGTGGCGTAGTCACATATAATCCCCATTGAGAAAAATGAACATCCTCCATAATTCGTAATTTAACATGACGATATATTCCCGAACCGCTATACCACCGGCTGTTTCTTCCGGTATTATCAACGCGTATACTTATCACATTGGGTTGGCCGGCGGATCTTAAATGAGGAGTCAAATCGTAACCGTAACTCGTATATCCATATGGATGATTCCCAAGATAGTGACCGTTTATCCAGGTATCGGCATTCATGTACACACCTTCAAACAAAATAGCTACTCTTTTATTCTGATCCGCTTTATCCAGCGTGAAGGTTTTGCGATACCAGCCCGTGCCGCCCATGGTATGTCCCGTTGAACCACCACCCGGACTTTCCGGAGAAAATGGCCCAATTTGTTTGGGAGTCGGAGCTGAGGCATAAATTCCACCTTTATCATTATGACAATAAACTCTTACGGAAACTACATTATGATCGTTTCTCACCAACTTAACCGGCACACGATAAACTCTGACTTTTACAAAATTAAGTTCATAATACGAATATCTGAAATGTGGTGGGAAATCACCTATTCCCCCGATTCGAACACCATTAAAAAAGACTTCATCTGAATCCGCGATTCTTCCCAAATTCAATAAAAAATCTTTGCCATTGAGATCATCAGGAATATCTATTTCTCTTCGGTACCACCCAAACGATCCCGATGTATGTTGTTCAGAATAATGATTCCAATATTGGGGAAGTGTTACTTTTTTCCAGTTTTGATCATTATATGAGAGATTTTTCCACGCACTGTTATCACCCGACTTAAATTTCCATGCTCCTTTGGATATAGAAATGGACGGTAATTCATTTTTTTCCGTTAAATCTTCAATACTCCAATCGTGAGGCAGATCTAACTTACGCCAACCGGAAACATCAAAACCAATTTCCTCAGCACCGGGTGCGTTGCCCTTTATGAAATACCAGTCCTGATCGAACAGTCGCGTATTGTAATTACTGATAGTTTTTGAAACTCGATCGGGGATATCCAAAAACTTTTGCTTTTTAAAATCGGTAAGTTTTAAAAATTTTGTGGGACCTGTTAACCAAATTCCGAGTGATCCGGCGGAAATATTACCGATCTTCCTTAAAAAGTCTTTGCGGCTGTATTTTTTTAATTTCATTACTCTGCATTTTATTTGTAAGCGCTACTTTTATACAGATAATAAAATATCTCCTCAAATAAAACCTAAAGTATTCTGTGTACCCAATCCTTTCTCTGGAAGGTAGTTAAATCAGAATATTCATTAATAAATTCACAAATTTTGTGTTTAGCTCTATTACGAACTCAAATATTCAAATCATCTATATACCCATTAATTTTTCTTTGAATAATTGATAATATAATCCATCTTATTTTTCGAGATTTTCACTTTCTCTTTTTTCCCATTAAACCATCTGACTTCAATTGACACGGGTTTTGTGGATCCATTATATCCCATGATTTGCGTTGAACTATTTTGTGACCAATATCCCGAACCTACCTGAATTTCCCGTTCCGGTCCTTTTTGACCGTTTTTATAGACCAGTCTTATGCTCGATCCGATTGCATTGCGATTATTTGATGGACCTTTCATACGTATCGTAAATCCCCTTTTCTTCGTTGTGTTTTGGTATAATTTCGTATAATTACCGTTTTGTGAGACCGCCAGATCCACTCGCCCGTCTCCATTAAAATCACCTAAAGCAGCACCACGTTGCTCCCCGTAAACTTTGACGCCGCTTTTTTGTCCCGGTACAGCAACAAAATGACCTTTACCATTACCTTTTAGCCACAAACCGCGTCCACCATCTAATCGGGTATCACTTGGCGGGACATCAAAAAAGTTTTGGCTAAGAAAGATATCTTCATTTCCGTCATTATTGTAATCCGCAACTCCGGCATCAAAATTGGCGGTCAGTTGTGCATCTCGTGGTAAAGCGTGCGCCACAAAATGCTTCCCACCTTTATTTATAAAGATCATACTTTGTAACGTGTTAATCTCTTTATAGGGGATTATCTGCATAGCCGGGCCTACAATTTTCCTTAATGATGAACTCGCATAATCATGATAGGATTTTACGCGATAGCCCATTGATTGAATGCTTCTGTAATCATTAAGCGGCCGGATAGGAACGTAGGCCTTTAAATTATGATCATAATTAGCTTGTATAACATCCAAAACGCCATTAGAACCAAGTTCAGAATAATACTGACGCAACGGATGTCCGGAAATTACTTGATAACGGCTATT
>DATFMK010000405.1:0-8821 GCA_035267005.1 Balneolales bacterium | reverse complement strand
CCAGAGCTAAACCTCCGAGCCATTTTAAAGCTTGCTTTCTGGAAATATTATGATCTTCATCCATTTCCGTATGCTAAAAAATTAGAATTTAAAAAATACTAAGGGACCATGTTACAGTTAATTGAATCACTTTCTGTATATTACATTACTTAATCATAAAATCGGGTTGGAAACATCTTTACCGATCTGCCGGTGGTATCGTTATATTTTTTTCGCAGCTGCTTCAATTCATTTACCAGATGTTGTGTGATCTCCTTATATTCGGGATTCACTTTATAGCCTCCCCATTCAAATAAACTATCCATTTCATCGGGATCTTTTCCCAAATCGAAGAGCTCCCACTGATTTTCCGAATAATAATTGATCAACTTATAGCGATCCGTTCGTACCCCATAATTCGGCAAAACAAAATGATTGGATACAAACTCATAGTAATGGTAATACATGGATGTACGCCAGTCACTTGGAGTTTCTCCTCGTAGGATCGGTTTCAGACTGCGTCCCTGCATCACACCGGGTATTGGCAGGTTGGCAAGATCCAGAATGGTCGGTGCATTATCGATATTCACTCCCATTAAATCGGTTGTAGTGCCCGGTTCGACCATTCCCGGATAGCGAATCATCCAGGGTACACGAAGCGCCTCTTCATACATAAACCGTTTATCCAGCCAGCCGTGATCTCCCAGGAAAAATCCATGATCGGAGGTATAAACCACGATCGTATTTTCCGCCAAACCGGCCTGATCCAGATAGTGCAACAGACGGCCTACATTATCATCCTGTGATTTATACGTACCTAAAAACCGTTTTAAAAATTTTTGATAATTATATTGTTTACGCTGACGTCCGGTCAAATCCTTAGGTGGATTAAAATCAGGCATGTATTCCACTCGCATCCGGGCCTCTTTAGCCGCCGTAGAACGATGTTTATACTCATCCCAGAATGTTGAAGGTTCCGGAATACGCTGATCTTTGTAGATATCGGCATATTTATGGGGCGGATCAAACGGACGATGATCGTTAAAAAACTGCATCATCATCATAAACGGCTTACCTTCGCTGTTAAACTGCTTCATCGTCTGGAGCGCCATATCCGTAAAATTATCCGTGATATAACCAGAATGGGTCTTTCTCTCAATCACAGAACTTCCTATATGAGGATTTTGAAGATAACCACGCGGATTGTAATAGGGTCCGCCGGCTCCTCTTTTTATCGCAAATTTATCAAATCCCGCTTCGGCTGGATTGGCCGGCTTAGAAGGATCTTTGCTGGAATGCAAATGCCATTTACCCATAATAGCTGTCCGATAACCATGCTGACGAAATACTTTGGGAAATGTTTGTTGAGAAGTATCAAAACGATTGGCGGTAGGGTGTCCACTATGATTTTCATTATCATTGGAAAGCACGCCGTTTTCATGACTGTATTTACCAGTCAGCAGGGTAGCCCGGCTCGGCGCACATAGGGCATTCGTACAAAAGGAATTCTGGAACCGCATACCTTCATGGGCAATGCGTCCAATATTAGGGGTATCCACCAGACTGCTGCGCAAATCCCCCCAACGATTATCCTGATAGCAACTCAGTACACTGATTGGCGTTCCTTCCGAAGTAATCCACAACACATTGGGTTTTTGGGAAGCACGTTTCGTAATGATATTTGGGAAATTAGGCTTAGAACCTTTCGAAAGTATTTTCATCGAAGAAATCAATCCTGTTCCTCCAAGTGCCAGGCCGCCTAATTGTTTGATTGCCTGCTTACGTGAAATATTCTTGTTGCCATCTTTTTTCATTTATATATCCCTTTGTACAATTCTTATTTTATAAGATGAAATTACAATAAAGGGTTGTGCACCTCTTAATATACAATCCATCTATGTGGTAGCGCTTCTCTGGTGGTTACATTGTTCAGTTAAAGAGGTTTTAAAACATGCATCTTATTACAAACAAACGATTGACCTATTCATAGTTTAAAAAGACTTCGGCTAGGATAATCCCCTAATGCCAAATTCAAATATTGATATACAATTATAAAAAATGCATTAAGAATCAACAGAGCTCCATCTGTTACTGCAATAATATTTATAGATAACGAATTTTATTACAAGTATTTACATAGCAACTCTTTTGGAGTTAGAGTCCTTCTCTTTAATCAAAGAAGAATCACGAATGATTAATTTAGGTGTCAAAATTATTTTCCTTGTCAAAGGTTCGGACTCAACGTTAGGTTCCAATTGTTCCAAAAATAATTTAGCAGATAGTTGCCCCATTTTTTTACTATGCTGTTCGACGGTACTCAAGGCTGGTTCAACAAACGAAGAAAAAGTTTCATTACTAAATCCCACAATCGCTATTTGATCGGGAATTTTTACATTATTTGCCTTTAATACCTGCATGGCACCCATGGCTGAATTATCACTTGAAGAGAAAATACCATCCGGTAATTCGCTCATGGTCAACAGTTTTTTCGCTAATTTTTGACCTGATTCCAGCTTCATATCGCATTCAAATACCAGATTCTCATCAAAAGAAATATCATGATCTTCCAGGGCATCTTTATATCCCCGAAATCGCTCTTTGTAAATGCTAATATTTTGATAGCCTGCAAAATGCACGATTCTTTTACAACCTTGCTCTATAAGATGTTCAACAGCCTTATAAGCGCCTTGATAGTCGTTAAGTGCTACGATATTTGCATCCACTGTTTCATTAAACCGATCAAACAGAATAAGAGGTATCCCCCGATCAATTATTTTTTGAAAATGACTTACCTCTTTAGTACCCATGGCAATAGATGCAATAATGCCATCAACCTGAGCCTCAAGCATCGCATCTACGTTTGTTTTTTCTTTTTCATAAGAATCATTCGATTGCGTAATTAATACACGATAACCGGCTTTATTAGCAACTTCTTCAATACCTCGAATGGCAGATGCGAAAAAATTCTCATCTGTACCAGGCACCATTACTCCAATTAAATTGCTTTTACCTTTTCGCAGAGCCGCTGCAATATTATTAGGATGGTAATTCAATTGCTTAGCTGTTTTTAAAACTTCTTTTTTTGTAGCGTCACTTATTCTTGGATGATCTTGTAAAGCTCTCGATACCGTTGAAGCCGTAATATTTAACTCTTGAGCAATATCATTGATTGTCGTTTTCTTCTTTTTTTTCATGTCTTTTTTACTATACCGTATACACAATACTTCATAGAAGGTTTTGCATAGCCTTCTTACATTAGCATATCATGGATCTGATAATAATATTATGCATATTTAATATTTATTACTGAAGTAATAATAATTTAAACCATTATAAACATCAATAAAAATGCAAACGTTTGCATTTACCGATTATTTGCATTTATTTTATACACAGCCGGTTAACACAGATTATTCACCAAAAAATTTTATCATGTCTCGAAAGCTTACAGGATTAAAAATGCGCATGAAACGTACATTGGTACGTTCATTAAGCATTTTTAAATTCAACACAAAGCACGGCAAAATTTCGTAGCTCTTTTTAGATTCCTTAAATTTGAGGAAAGCATTATTATCTATAAGATAATATTTTTACAAATGGTTATGTATTAATTATTGTAGTTTACGTGAATAATACGAGTTAACTTTCATTAGCAAAATGAATATAATATTTGAAAGAAGCGCTTTTAATAAGACTGATTATATATCAATTTGGAGTCCGATTTGAAAAAAGGAGAACTCTACATTTAAATATTGACTCGACATTGATCGGAAAAGAAATGGTTATCTGCTCACTTGCTGAAACTCAAAATCTGATTGATAAACTTATTTGGTCGATTATGAGGTGGGATGGTCATAAAAAACAATAATATCATATGGAATCTTTTTGTCGTCTTATAGTTATGCCGTCTAAGAGTACTGGTAGAAGGCTTTGCAAAACCAGGGATTTTGTTCCATATCAAAGCCTGAGCGACTTCGGAACCGCAGCATCCCGAATGCTTTCGAGATTCGAGGATTTCGAAGTCGCGAAAATGCAGATATTAGGCAAAAGAACGGTTTTGCATAGGCTTCTGGTAAATTTGCAAATATTATTTAGATGGCATAAAATTTATTCATAGAAAATCATATCATTTATGTTCCAAAATCTTTCTAAAAATCTGTTAATTAAAATAAGAAGAGGACCTCTTTTTCTTTTAATTATATCTTCTTTGACATACTGTAGCAATATCCCCAAAAAAAATAGTAATCAATATGGGAACGATGTGTTATGGTTTACTCATCCCGCTAAAACCTGGACTCAGGCGTTACCTATTGGAAACGGTAGAATTGGAGGGATGGTTTATGGTAGAGTTGATACTGAAGTTGTACAATTAAATGATGAAAGTTTATGGGCCGGTCAACACATGGATGCAAATAATCCGAAGGCCAAAACTCATTTAAAACAAATCCAGAAACTGATTTTGAATGGTAAGAATGTAGAAGCGCAGAAACTTGGACAAAAATATCTTGTTGGTACCCCACCGGCTATTCGTTCTTATCAGACTCTTGGTAAACTAAAGATTCAATTGTCTTACGGAAAGAATTCAAATAAAATCAAGGATTATAAACGAGGTCTTGAGCTTTCTACTGGTATCGCATGGACTCAATATAAAGTGGGTAATCAGACGATAAAGCGTGAGGTATATGCTTCAGCACCTGATAATGTGATTGTTTTTCATATGAAAACCAATGGAAATAAGGGATTTAGTGGGAAAATCATGTTATCCCGATCTCATGATGCACAGGTAAAAGCTTTAAATAATCATACCTTATCATTAAACGGACAAATTATTGATAAACCTGATTCATATCGGGGACCAGGTGGTAAGCATATGAAGTTTGCCGCTCTGTTGAAAACTATAAATAAAGGGGGAAAAGTAACGTCGGGTCCTGACTATTTAAGAATGCAAAATGTAAAGGATCTTACGATTCTATATACGTCAGCAACCGATTATAACCTTAACTTACTTAATTTTGATCATTCTATTCATCCGTCAATTATATGCCATAATATTCTTAAGAAAGCAAGAAGCCGAAACTATACAACTCTTAGAAATGCGGCAATTGCTAATAATCAAAAATTTTATAAACGGGTTAAATTTAGACTGAATTACCCCAAAGCAGACTCTATTCAGCAATTATCAACGAATGTGCGGTTTAAAAGATTTCTACAGGGTAAATCAGATCCGGGATTATTTGTTGTCTATTTTAATTATGGCAGATATTTATTGATGAGTTCTTCCAGAGCACCGGGCATTTTACCAGCAAATTTACAGGGAATCTGGAATAATAAACGGCACGCTCCATGGGATTCGGATTTTCATCTTGATATCAATCTGGAAATGAATTATTGGCCTGCTGAAATAACCAACTTATCTGAAACTATGCTACCATTGGTTCACTTCATCAATCATTTGAGAATACCAGGTCATATTACAGCCAAAGAGATGTATGGAGCAAAAGGTTGGACGGTACACGTTTTAACTGACGAATTTGGCAGAACCGCAAACATGGATGCTATTCGATGGGGACAACTCCCAACGGCTGGAACCTGGCTTTGTTTATCCGTATGGCGTCATTATGCCTATACCAAAGATAAACAGTATTTGGAAAAATTAGCTTATCCCATCATGATCGGCGCGGCTAAGTTTGATCTTTCCTTCATGATCAAAGATAAGAAAGGTCAATTAGTAACAGATCCGTCTTATTCTCCCGAACATAGATTTGTTGTTCCAAAGACGGATGGGAAAACCGCTGTTTTAACTTATTCGCCAACGATGGATGTGGAGTTAATCAGACAATTATTTCAGGAATGTATCAAAGCAAGTATAATTCTGCACGATCATTCTGATTTTATAGACAAATTAAAGAAGGCTATTAAAAAATTGCCACCGATTCAAATTGGTAAGGATGGCACCATTCAGGAATGGATCAAAGATTATAAAGATCCTAACCCTGGTATGCGTCATATGTCCCATTTAGTCGGACTTTTCCCTGGTGATATTATTAATAAACACACCCCGAAACTCTTTGCCGCAGCAAAACGAACCATTCAAAAAAGACTTAACAATAATGGGGGAGGAACGGGATGGAGCCGGGCCTGGATTTCCAATTTATTTGATCGCTTAGGGGATGGCAAAAGAGCATATAATAATATGTCTATTTTGTTGAAGCATCATACCTTTCCCAATTTTTTTGATGCTATAAATACGATAAATGGCAAAGGTGGTAATCCCTTTCAAATTGATGCTAATTTTGGTGGGACTTCAGCTATTGCGCATATGTTTGTTCAAAGTACGAATGGAACCATCAGGATTTTACCCGCTCTGCCACCACAATGGCATAATGGTTCAATAAGCGGACTAAAAGCACGAGGAAATTTTACGATTGGTCTTCATTGGAAACACAATAAATTATCAAAGCTGAGTATTAAATCAATCAAAGGAGCGTCTTGTAAAATTAGATATGGATCCCGGATAACCTCTTTTAAAACAAAAAAGGGAAAAACTTATTTATTTGACAATCAATTAAAACAGCTAAACTAATTTTTAATTTTTTTTGGAAAATTTGGAAGTTATATTTTTAATTGCGCAATCGTTTGCATATAATAGTAGTAATTAAGGCTCTTATGTATCATCTGCATATGTTAGTTGATAGCTTGTTATTTGAATTATTTGTTTATTCAAAAACAGCAGTTACTTTTTGTGAGTGTTCGAATTTTTTAAACTTTTTAAGTATAGCTAACAAACTTTAAATAAATATTATATGGAAATCATCCACTTATCGGTTATAGACTGGGCGATTTTATTGGTTTATATCGGCTTTATCGTCTGGATGGGATTTTATCTTAAACGCTATACAAATAGCGACGAAGATTTCTTTCTGGCTGGACGCAAAAACAGTGCATGGGTTGCTGGAATCGCTTTCATGTCGGCTAATATGGGAGCTATGGAGGTCATCGGTTATGCCGGTCAGTCTGTTAAATATGGACTCTATGCGGCACATTTTTATTTGATTGGTGCTATTCCGGCCATGCTTTTTCTCGGTGTCTTTATGATGCCCTTTTATTATAAAAACCGCATTAAATCAATTCCCGGCTATTCGAAAGAACGTTTTGATGAGAAAACACGTGTTTTAAATGCCATCACTTTTGCTTTGATGATGATTCTGGTCTCCGGAATCGCACTTTACGCACTCGCCTTAGTACTGCATACTTTCGTGGGATGGAATTGGGATCTTTGTATCTGGCTTTCGGCCGGACTCGTAGCCTTGTATGTTACTTTAAGCGGGCTTTTATCAGCTATCTTTACTGAAGTAGTGCAATTTTTCCTAATATGGGCCGGCATTCTGCTGATTCCTATCCTTGGATTGGTAGATTTAAAAAATCCTGAGCAGGCATTTGCCCAAATACCTCATATGTATACAGCTATCTGGTCGACTTCAGCGACTCCAGCTGCAAATCCCATGATGGTTTCATGGGGAGGACTCATTCTGGGACTGGGTTTTGCCATCGGTTTCGGATACTGGACGACCGATTTCCTTATTATTCAGCGAGCTTTTTCAGCAAAAGACCTTCGATCGGCTCAGATGACCCCTATCATTGGTTCTTACTTCAAATTGCTTCTTGGTTTTGTAGTAGTTGGATCCGGAATGCTGGCCCTAACCTTATTACATAGTCCACATAGTGGATTTCACTTACTCCATGATGGAAGCCGTGTTAATTACGACTCGGTCATTCCACTTCTGATGATGCGCTATTTCCCATCTGGAATGATTGGATTAGGTGTGACAACCCTGGTAGCCATGTTTATGGCCGGACAAGCTGGTAACATGAGCGCGTTTACCGCTGTTTGGACATATGATATTTATCAATCTGTTATCAATCCCGATGCTTCCAAAGAGCGACTTTTATGGATGGGCCGTATGGCTACTATGGCGGGTATCGTGCTGAGTATCGGCGGAGCTTACTGGGCACGGAGCATGCCTACTATTATTGATTTTCTACAAGCCATAGCATCTTTCATTCTGGCTCCGACCGCTGCGGTGATTCTGCTTGGAATGTTCTGGAAACGTATTACAGCCGATGGCGCATTCTGGGGGTTATTGCTGGGCATTGTCAGTTCACTCATTATGTTTCTGGCACTTACATTCGGATTGATCACAAATAGTACCATTACACCGGCAACGCATGCCAGCGTTATGGCGGCTAACTTTTGGCGTGCCTTCTGGGCATGGCTCATTGCCAGCGTCGGGACAATTGTAATCAGTTTTGTTACGGAAGGCAAGACGGATGAAGAACTTAAAGGGCTGGTCAAAGGACTAAGTGAGGAAGCCAAACCTAAAGAAGATTATGTGTATTATCGCAAACCGGAATTTTGGGCAACGATCACTTTGGTCATTTTCGTCGTATTGAATATTTGGTTATGGTAGAAAAAGGATTAGAATATGGAAAATGAAGTAAAGGAAAAAACAGAACCAGCCATGAAACCGATCTGGTATTTTGTAGGCTGGATGCTATCACTGATCGGTGGTTTAATTGTGATAGCGGGAATTCTAAATTTATTCATGCAAATGCCAAGTACCTCAGTGGTCGGTAATATACACCCCGATTTATGGTGGGGCGGACTTATTACTGTCACCGGTATCTTTTACATCTGGTGGAATCACAGTAAACAGCGTGTATAAATTTATTTAAAAAAAATGCGTTTGTAGAAGGCTTTGCTAAACCCGGATTTTGTTCAATCCCGAGGCTTTCGGGACTGAGCGACTTCGAAACCGCAGCATCCCGAATGCTTTCGGGATTC